>JAISRY010000008.1 GCA_031273385.1 Tannerellaceae bacterium
GGCAATATGTTTGCGGTGTAAAAAATCCGACAAGAAAAACGCTGGAACGAATTGAAACAGGATTGAAAAGATATGCGAATGAACTCCGTTCCGTTTCGTTTGATTACCTCTGAAGTGAAACGGAGAATTGTCAAATCACCCCGTTTTTGGGGGCTGTGTCCGGCTGCACAATTGTGTATGCTCTAAAAGAATATGACTAAAATTCCAGAAGCGCTTGCTAAAAAATTGTACCTTTGCCACAATTTGCGACTCAAAAACAAGTAGATAACAGATGAAAAAAGTTTTTGTCAGCGGTTGTTACGATATGCTTCATAGTGGGCATGTCGCCTTTTTTGAAGAGGCGGCGGCTTATGGCGATTTGTATGTAGGTATTGGTTCCGATAAGACCCTCCACGAATTAAAGGCGCGTCGCCCGGTGAATAACGAGCAGGAGCGGCTTTATATGGTGAAAGCCTTGAAGACGGTGAAAGACGCCTGGATTAACGGCGGCAGCGGACTGATCGATTTCCTGGAGGAGATCAAAGAGCTACAACCCGACATCTTTTTTGTCAACAGCGATGGGCACAGCAGCCTGAAGGAACAATTGTGTAAGGACTTAAACATCGAATACGTGGTGAGCAAACGGATTCCGCACGGCGATCTGCCGGTTCGCTCTACAACGGTTTTGCGAGGAGAATGCCGGATTCCTTACCGTATCGATTTAGCCGGAGGTTGGCTCGATCAGCCGGCCGTCAGCCGTTTATATCCCGGCCCGGTATTGACGATCTCCATTGAGCCGGACTACGATTTCAACGACCGGAGCGGTATGTCGACCAGCTCCCGCAAAAAGGCCATTGAGCTTTGGCAGGTCAATGTGCCTCCCGGCGACAAGGAGAAATTGGCCTTGACGCTTTTCTGTTACGAAAACCCGCCGGGAACTAAATACATCAGCGGTTCGCAGGATGCCTTAGGTATCGTCTTGCCCGGATTAAACCGGCTGCACTACACCGGCGATTTTTGGCCATCGGAAATAGAGACGATTTCGGATAACGAGCGATTGAATTGGGTCGAGGAACACCTTTGGTTAGTGCCTCTATATCCCCGGCAGAGCGATTATGACGTACTTTCCCATACGCATATCACGGCAGATGGCGCAAAAAGGCTTAGCGATGCCGCTATTTCCTGTTGGAATGCGATCAAGGAGCGCGACTTGCACGCTTTCGGGAAAGCCATGAGCGATAGCTTTGAAGCCCAGGTTGCCATGTACCCAAATATGGTTTCGAGTACGATTCTCGACGTACTGGATACCTACAAAAAACAGGCGCTGGGATGGAAGTTAAGCGGAGCCGGCGGTGGCGGTTACTTGATTTTCGTTGGGGAAACGCCCATCGAAAACGCGTTGCAAATCCGGATTCGGAGAGAGGAATGAAGTTCATTGTATCATATAAACCGAAAGACGTATGGATAAAATGGTTGAAATTGCCAATCTTCTACAGTGGGACGAGGCGCAGGTGTTGATCACTTTGCTTCAGTCGGAGGGGATTGATTGCTATTTGCGGAACGAATACAGTACGCTGGTGTGGGGGAATATTATTGCGGGAGGCCTTCGCGTCGAGCTGCTGGAAAGCTCCGTCCCCCGTGCGGTGGAAGTGATGAAAGCGAACGGCTACGAGAAATGGATCGCCGTCCGCTGAACAAAGCATAGCGTTATGGCACGTAAAAAGCTTACCAATAGTCAGATTGTGTGTATCCTGCTGCTGTGGGGTTTCCTCTCTTACCTGTTACTTGCGTATAGTGAAACGATCGACTTCCGCGTCGTTTTCATCCTGGCCGCCTCGGCCATTATCGTGTTTGTCCCTATTTACAAACAGCGCAGGCGTCCGTAACCGGCTACCTTACAAAATGATTTTATTTTGATATTATTTCTTTCAAAAGTTGTTTGTTTTGAAAAATAATGTACTTTTGTGTCGTTTTTTAACCCTTTTGGTTGACTTTTTGGTATAACATTCTATATAAATTATTATTATGAAAACAAATGAAGTTCTTGGGAACCTGAAAAGACGGTTTCCAAACGAACCTGAGTATCATCAGGCGGTAGAAGAGGTGTTGGATTCGATTGAAGAGGTGTATAACCGGCATCCCGAATTTGAGAAAAACAATTTAATCGAACGTCTCTGTATTGCCGACCGGATATTCTCTTTCCGTGTGACCTGGGTAGACGACAAAGGGCAGGTACACACCAACATGGCCTATCGTGTGCAGCACAACAATGCCATTGGCCCGTATAAAGGCGGTATGCGTTTCCATGCGTCCGTCAACCTGTCGATCCTCAAATTCCTCGCTTTCGAGCAAACGTTTAAGAACTCGCTGACTACGCTCCCGATGGGCGGCGGTAAGGGCGGATCGGATTTCAACCCGAAAGGGAAGTCCAATGCCGAGATCATGCGTTTTTGTCAGGCGTATATGATGGAGCTGTGGCGTCATATCGGCCCCGACACGGATGTGCCTGCCGGCGATATCGGCGTGGGCGGGCGCGAAGTCTCTTATATGTACGGGATGTATAAGAAGATGGCGCGTGAAAATACCGGCACGTTCACCGGTAAGGGTATCGAGTTCGGCGGTTCGCTGATCCGTCCGGAAGCGACCGGTTACGGGAATGTCTATTTCCTGCTGGAAATGCTGAAGACCCGCCATATCGGGATCGAGGGCAAGGTGGTGGCGGTTTCGGGTTCGGGGAATGTCGCGCAATATACGGTGGAAAAGCTGATCGAACTGGGCGCCAAAGTGGTGACGCTGTCCGACTCCGACGGGTATATCTACGACCCGGATGGCATTGACGCCGGAAAGCTTGCGTATGTCATGGAGCTGAAGAACCTCTACCGCGGGCGTATCCGCGAGTATGCCGAACAGTATGGGTGCAAGTATGTACAGGGCGCCCGTCCGTGGGGGGAGAAATGTGATATCGCCCTGCCCAGCGCGACGCAGAACGAACTGACCGGCGACGATGCCCGCTTGCTGCTGAAGAACGGTTGTATCGCCGTTTCCGAGGGGGCTAACATGCCCTCCACCCCTGAAGCGGTCGCCGCGTTCCTCGATGCGAAAATCCTCTATGCCCCCGGTAAGGCGGCCAATGCGGGCGGCGTCTCCGTTTCGGGACTGGAAATGACGCAAAATGCCATCAAACTGAGTTGGAGCGCGGAAGAGGTAGACGAGAAGCTGAAAGAGATCATGAAGTCCATCCACGAACAATGCCGGAAATACGGTACCGGCGCGGATGGTTTCGTCAACTATGTAAAAGGCGCGAATATCGCCGGATTCATGAAAGTGGCTAAAGCCATGATGGCGCAAGGCATACTGTAACGGTAAGCCGGATTGCAGGAACTGTTGGCGAAATAGTTCTTGCAATCTATTGCTTCGTATTTCTATTTCACATACCTTTGCGAGATAAATTAAACTGTTTATCTTATGTGGTTATTTAAATCTTCTATCGGGAAGAAGCTGATAATGAGTATATCGGGTGTCTTCCTCATTTTGTTTCTATTGTTTCACATGTCGATGAATGTGGTAGCAGTATTTTCGGAGGAGGCATATAACATGGTTTGCTCATTTCTCGGCGTCAACTGGTATGCGCTGGCGGCGACATTGGTGCTGGCCGCCGGATTTGTTATCCATGTGCTTTATTCGATTATGTTGACGCTGCAAAACCGCAAGGCGCGTGGTAAGGCCTACGCGGTGAGTGTCCGTCCGGGGCATGTGGAATGGTCTTCACAGAACATGTTTGTTTTGGGGCTTATCGTCGTTTGCTTCCTCGTGTTACACCTCAGTCACTTCTGGTATAAGATGATGTTTGCCGAACTGTTGGGGCTTCACGAAGTGACATTGGGGACGAATATCGTCTCCCCGCACGAGGGAGCCGCCTTTATCCGCTACTATTTCAGTAACCCGCTGGTTGTCGTCCTTTACCTCGTCTGGTACGGCGCTTTGTGGTTTCACCTGACGCATGGCTTCTGGAGTGCGATACAGACTATCGGCTGGAGCAATAACGTTTGGATGGGTCGTTGGAGAGTGATTTCCAATGTGCTGGCAACCGTTATCTGCCTGTGTTTTGCTTTTGTCACCCTCTTCTTCTACCTGAAGAGCGTATGTTAAGGGACTAAGTAGTAATCAATCACTGAAAATAGTATAGTATGACTCAGATCAATTCAAAAATACCTCAAGGCCCATTGGCCGAGAAGTGGAAAAATTATAAGGATCATCAGAAACTGGTGAACCCCGCAAACAAGCGCCGGTTGGATATTATCGTCGTAGGAACCGGCCTGGCCGGAGCTTCCGCGGCGGCTTCGCTTGCCGAAATGGGATTCAATGTACTGAATTTCTGTATCCAGGATTCTCCCCGCCGCGCCCATTCCATTGCCGCGCAGGGAGGTATCAACGCCGCAAAGAACTACCAGAACGACGGCGACTCGGTATACCGCCTGTTTTACGACACCATCAAGGGGGGCGATTACCGCGCCCGCGAAGCGAACGTCTACCGTTTGGCCGAAGTGTCCAACTCGATTATCGACCAGTGCGTCGCACAGGGCGTCCCTTTTGCACGCGAATACGGCGGTTTGCTGGACAACCGCTCTTTTGGCGGCGCACAGGTGTCCCGTACCTTTTATGCCCGCGGCCAGACGGGGCAACAGTTGCTGCTGGGCGCCTATTCCGCGTTGAGCCGTCAGATCGGCTTGAAGAAAGTCAAGATGTATACCCGTCATGAGATGGTCGATGTCGTCAAGATCGACGGACGGGCACGCGGCATCATCACCCGCAACCTGGTGACAGGGAAGTTGGAACGTTTCGCCGCCCATGCGGTGGTGCTCGCTACGGGAGGATATGTCAATACGTTCTTCCTCTCTACGAACGCCATGGCTTCCAACGGATCGGCCGTATGGCGGTGCTATAAGAAAGGCGCCTATTTCGCCAACCCCTGTATGGTACAGATCCATCCGACCTGTATTCCGGTACACGGCGAATTCCAGTCGAAACTGACGTTGATGTCCGAATCGCTGCGTAACGACGGACGTATCTGGGTGCCTAAAAACAAAGAGGATGCGGAAGCGATCCGGGCAGGCAAGCTCAAGCCCACCCAGCTTGCGGAAGAAGACCGCGATTATTATCTCGAACGCCGCTATCCGGCATTCGGCAACTTAGTCCCGCGCGACGTGGCCTCCCGTGCCGCCAAGGAACGGTGCGACGCCGGCCATGGCGTAGGGAATACCGGCCTGGCCGTTTACCTGGATTTTGCCGACGCGATCAACCGTCTGGGGCGCGATGTGGTGGAGCAACGCTACGGAAACCTGTTCCAGATGTATGAAAAGATCGTCGACGAAAATCCCTACGAAACGCCGATGATGATCTTCCCCGCCCTGCATTACTCGATGGGAGGGATATGGGTCGATTATGAGTTGATGACCTCTATCCCCGGCCTGTTCGCTATCGGCGAAGCCAACTTCTCCGACCACGGCGCGAACCGCCTGGGGGCATCCGCCCTGATGCAGGGATTGGCCGACGGCTACTTTGTCCTGCCCTATACGATCCAGAACTACCTGGCCGACCAGATACAGGTGCCCCGTTTCAGTACCGGCCTGCCCGAATTTGAGGAGGCGGAGAAAGGGATACAGGATCGTATCACCCGTTTGATGCAGATCAGGGGGGAGCGTTCCGTAGACAGTTTCCATAAGGAATTGGGGCATATCATGTGGAACCACGTAGGGATGGCGCGTAATGCCGAAGGCCTGAAAGAGGCGCTCGGGATGATGAAGAAGCTGAAAGAGGAATT
>JAISRY010000074.1 GCA_031273385.1 Tannerellaceae bacterium
CGAGAATTGATTGATTTTTAGCCGATTGTAAATTCTCGTCATTATAAGTACCCAATAAACTGCGTTTATCAAAAAGGGGAAATGACGGCGATAGCGTGATTTCCAGACAATTACAATCAAGTGGTACCCGTCATTGCGAACGCAGTGAAGCAATCCAGAGGTGGGACACACAGACGCACTTCTGGATTGCTTCACTGCGTTCGCAATGACGGGTACTACTTGGTTATAATCGGGTGTAAATCAACGCTATCGCTGTCATTTCCCTTTTTGATAAATTTGTTTTGTGTTTGATATGGCTTTAGCCGGACGGGAGCTATTTTCAATGGGACGGGAGCTATTTTTTTTCGGACGGGAGCTATTTTTATTTGCTCGGGAGCTATTTCCGGTTTTACACAACTGTGTAGCCCGGGCTACCTAACTGTGTAGGCTGGGCTACACAATTGTCTGTGTCCGGCTACACAATTGTGTGCGTCCGGCTACACAAGTGTCTATGTTTTTCATTTTTCTTGTGTTGAACGCACGATTCACTTTCCTTTCACCTCCTTTCACCCTCCCTTCACCACATTTGGTTATCTTTCAATGTGTTGGGTGGAAAGGTGAAGGGTGAAGGGAGAAAAAGGGAAACTTTATTTGGAGGGGTTTTGCCCTTTTTCGCCTTTTTCTCCCTCTTGCCGGAGGGGGTTATTCCGGCTTTTCCAGTTCGGTGTTCAGGACTTCCCTCATTTTATCTACGCCCATAAATCCGAGGCTGGTAAAGGCGATGTCGCCCTGTTTGCCCAGGATCAGGTAAAAGGGGATGCCCCGGATGCCGAAGGACTTAGACCAGTAGTCCCACTGGCCGGCCGTGACGCGGTAATGCTCGCCCTTTATGTCGGGGATCATGTTCTGCCATGTGCCCATTGGGGATGTTTCGCCGGTGAGGTACAGGAAGATGACACCCTTTTCTTCCATCTCCTTTTTGGCCTCTTCAGACGTTTTCATCGCCTGCAGGCAAGGGCCGCACCATGTTGCCCAGAAATCGACGAAGACCACTTTGCCACGGTGGGCTTGGGTGACGGCGGCGAAAAGTTCTTCGTTCGGGATATTTTTGGTGTCGTCGGAGGGGTGTGCCGTATAGCCGGTTTTCTTTTTGTTGGCTTCGATCTTGACTTTCAGTTCGTCGTTCTTCTCTGTCAGCAGGTTTGCAAAGACGGGGGAGATGGCGCGCGCTTTGGCCAGTTCGTCGTCCGGGAGAGGCTTGAACTCCGTTATCGGTTGCGCCAGGCGTTGCAGGGCGATGAGGTCGAAGAGTATGCCGCGGTCGGTTCCGTAGAGCGCCGCTATGCTGGGGAATTGCTGTCCCTCCAGCATTGAGAGCGTTTGCACCATCCGTCCGTAATAGTTGGCATACAGCCCGAAAGGGTCGTTCGGCACAAGATCCTTGACAAAAGAGTAGTACTCCTCCGTAATCTCTACTTTGGCCTCATCGGGCAGGGGGGCATCGTTTTCCAGGCCATGCGTTCTCCTGTAGGCATATTCCAGAAACCCTGCCGGGCTAAACAGCCGGCCGGCAATATCCAGGCGCAGGTTTTGCTCCTGCAATTTCCGGTACGTTTCGCTGATACCGGTAAAGCCCTCTATTTCGCGAAGCCCGGCGGCGTAACGCTCCATCCAGTATGCCTTGAACTCCTCACCGCTCATTCCGGCAATGTCGGACAGCACCTTTGTGTAGTCTTTCTCAGACTGGATGAAAGGCTTCACCCTCCATTGCGGATGGCTGTTTATCTCGTCGTTCAGTGCGGCGTTCTTTCCCGAAAAGGCATAGCTTTCGCCTAAAGAGGGCGTCTCTTTCAGCAACCGGGATTTTGCACGGGTAAGCTCCGGCAGGTTGATAACGATCGACGTCTCTTCGCCCGGCGTAAGAAAGACGCTGGGAGAAAAGAGCGGGGAACTGCATCCGATCATCGTAGGGTAACAGAGCGGAATCTCTACGCGAAACGTTCCGTCGTCGTCCACCGGTATATTGATCTCTTCCCCGCCGTTCATCAGGTGATCATATTTCCAGGCGGTGACTTTCGCACGCATTTGGGCGGGGTAATGGAGCAGTTTGCCCGAGAAGACGGCGTTACCCTGTTTGATCTCCGGCGTTTCGAGGAAAGGCGCCTCTTTGCTCTTCTTCCCGGTTGCCGCGGCTTTGGCTACCGGTTTCCCATCCAGGCGGATACCCCAAAGCTGGAACGACCCCTCAAAGTCGCCCTCCGTAAAGCCCACCTCTTTCACCGAAGCGGGCAGAGGCGGGAACACCAGTTGGAACGAAGCCGTACCGGATTCGGGCATATAAAATTCCTTTCCCAATGCAATACCTGCCGATGAACGCACCGGATATTCCTGCCCATCGTCAGCCGCCAGATAGCTTTCTTCCGCTATCTTGATCCATTGATTGGGCGCATAATACGCATCGATAAAGAATACGGTCGCCGTATCGGAGAGGGCGATCTTCCGTATTTCCAACGTCGTCGTCGTCGTCGCGGCATAAAAGGGGCGTTCGACGACACGTTCTTTTGCATGGGCTGCCGTCAGGCAAACAAACAAAGCCAAAAAGAGATTCATTTTTTTCATGTGACTAAGTATATTTATAAATGATTATCCGTTGCCTCCGTGCGAAACATCATCTGCCGGACTAAACGCGTCAAATGCCTCTTTCATGGAGAGCAACTCTTTTTTTATCTTCTTTAATCTCTCTACGATCTCTTCCCGCCGGACAGTACCGCCCTTGTTATCCTTGATCCGTTGGCGGGCGCCGGCCAGCGTCATCCCCCGCTCCTTGACCAAATGGTAGACCAGCCGGATCGCATCAACGTCTTCCTGCTTATAGAAACGTACCCCTTTCGGGTTCTTCTTCGGATGGATCATATCAAATTCCTTTTCCCAGAACCGAAGCGTCGACTCGTTTATGTCGAACATTTTAGCTACCTCTCCAATAGAAAAGTAGAGTTTGTGATCTTTGTCTTTATGTAGTACCACCTTTCAAAAGGGTCAATTGTTTCAGTCCATAACCTGTCCGTGATTATCCGCTATCCGCATCATACGGTCGTACTCTTCGGGCGTCAGCTCTTTGAAATAGTACCGCGAGGGGTTGTCCGGTTTGCCGCGGTTGAGGACTTCGTAGTGCAGGTGCGGGCCTGTGGACTTCCCCGTATTCCCGACATAGCCGATGACTTCGCCGCGCGTCACCTTTTGCCCTACCCTGGCTTTGAACTTGCTCAGGTGGGCGTACAGCGTTTTATAGCCAAATCCATGGTCGATAATGAGGCACATCCCGTAGCCCTGCTTCCAGTCGGCATTGATCACCACGCCGTTTCCGGTGGCCAGGATTTCAGTCCCGACTTTCGCCGAAAAGTCCATCCCCCGGTGGAAGCGCAGTTCGCGGTCGATCGGGTCGGTACGCATACCGTATCCTGAGGCGGTACGGCTGAGATCTTTATTGGCGATCGGCTGGATGGCGGGGATACACATCATCCGCTCTTCCTGCGACTTGCCCATATTGATCAGCTCCTCCAGCGAGTTGGATTGTACGTAGAGCTGTTTGGTCAGCATATCCATCTTCCGGGTGGTCTCGACGATCAGCTCCGGATTGGAAAGGCTCAGCAGGTGCTCATAGCGGTCGGTACCGCCGAAGCCCGACTTGCGGATGGATTCGGGGATAGGCTCCGCCTGGAAAATGGCGCGGTAAAGGTTCTCGTCGCGCTGCTGGATATCGCCCAATACGCTGAACGCGTTATTCAGCCGCAGGGAGAGTACTTCATATTGGGTTTGCAGTAGTTTGTTTTCTTTCCGCAATTGAGATTCCATCGGCGAATCGACAAGACGCATCAACCCGAAAAAGGCGGCTACGCCAAAGACTATTCCCGTACTCAAATGGCGCAATACAATGAAAAAACGGTCTTTCACGGAGGGGAACACCCGCTCGTAACTTAAGTTGACAGGGTCGTAGAAATAATATGTTTTGCGACTTTTAAACAGCTTCATGTGAATATTTTATTCGTGTATCTTCGCAAAAATAATAATTTACAGTACTTTTGCAAATTATTTTTCGGATTATTAACGAGTATAAGACAGATAGATCATGTTGACAGCTAAAGAAACCCGCGAATCGTTCAAGGCCTTTTTTGCCTCCAGGCAACATCAGGTTGTCGCTTCCGCGCCGATGGTTATTAAGGGAGACCCTACCCTGATGTTTACGAATGCGGGTATGAACCAGTTTAAAGATATCATACTGGGCAACGTCCCCATCAAATACCCGCGCGTCGCCGACTCGCAGAAATGCCTGCGCGTAAGCGGCAAGCACAACGACCTGGAGGAGGTAGGGCACGACACCTACCATCACACCATGTTTGAAATGCTTGGCAACTGGTCGTTCGGCGACTACTTCAAGAAAGAGGCCATCGGATGGGCATGGGAATACCTGGTGGATGTCTTGAAACTGCAACCCGGACGACTCTATGCGACGGTATTTGAGGGAAGTAAGCCCGAAGGGTTGGAGCGCGACGACGAAGCCGCCGGCTACTGGGAACAGTTCCTCCCCAAATCGCATATCCTGGATGGGAATAAGAAAGACAATTTCTGGGAAATGGGCGATACCGGCCCCTGCGGCCCCTGCTCCGAAATACATATAGACCTCCGGCCGGACAGCGAAAGGGAGCGTATCAGTGGCGCCGAAATGGTCAATAAGGATCATCCGCAAGTCGTCGAAATATGGAATCTCGTGTTCATGCAATACAACCGGAAAGCGGACGGGTCGCTGGAGCCGCTTCCCGCCAAAGTGATCGACACGGGGATGGGCTTCGAGCGCCTCTGCATGGCCATACAGGGGAAGACCTCCAATTATGACACGGACGTTTTCCAGCCGCTTATACGGGAGATCGCCTCCCTGACGGGCGTTGCCTACGGCGAAGATAAACAAAAGGATATCGCTATGCGCGTCATCGCCGACCATATCCGCACGATCGCTTTCTCGATCACCGACGGACAGTTGCCCTCCAACGCCAAAGCCGGGTATGTGATCCGCCGTATCCTGCGCCGGGCTGTCCGTTACGGATACACCTTCCTCCAACGCCGCGAAGCGTTTATGTACCGCCTGCTGCCTGTCCTGATCGACTCCATGGGCGATGCCTATCCGGAACTGGCGGAACAGAAAACGCTGATCGAAAAGGTGATGAAAGAGGAAGAAGAGTCTTTCCTCCGCACATTGGAAACGGGTATACGCTTGCTCGACAAGAAAATAGAAGAGGCCGTAGCCGCCGGAGAGAAACAGCTGGACGGAGGGGATGCGTTTACCCTGTACGACACGTTCGGCTTCCCGTTAGACCTGACCGAACTTATCCTGCGTGAACACGGTATGCAGGTCGATATCGACGGGTTCAACGACGGGATGCAGAAACAGAAAGAGCGTGCCCGCAACGCCGCCGCCATCGAAACGGGCGACTGGGTCGTCCTTCGGGAGGGAGAAAGCACATTCACCGGATACGACCTCTTCGAATCGGACGCCTGTATTCTCCGCTACCGGAAGATCAAACAGAAGAACAGGGAGCTCTACCAGGTCGTATTAGACCGGACACCTTTCTACGCCGAAAAGGGCGGGCAGGTAGGCGATACGGGATGGCTGGTCTCAGAGGGCGAAACGATAGCGGTCATAGATACCAAAAACGAAAACAACCTCTCCGTCCACCTCACCGAGAAGCTTCCCGCCGACTTGACGGCCACGTTCACCGCCCGCATCAATGCAAAGAAACGCCGGCAATGCGAATGTAACCACTCGGGCACGCACCTGCTGCACGAAGCGCTCCGCGAAATATTGGGTACGCATGTGGAGCAGCGGGGCTCGTATGTGTCGCCGGAATCGCTCCGCTTCGACTTCTCCCACTTCCAGAAAGTGAGCGACGAAGAGATACGTGAGATAGAACGGTTGGTAGGCGAAAAGATACGCGCCAACTTCAAGCTCGAAGAATACCGCTCGCTGCCGGTTGCCCGGGCAAAGGAGATGGGCGCAATGGCGCTGTTCGGGGAAAAATACGGGGAAGAGGTGAGGGTCGTAAAATACGGCAGCTCCATCGAACTGTGCGGGGGCACGCATATCCCCTCCACCGGTATGATCGGTACGCTTCGTATCATCGCTGAAAGCTCCATCGCAGCAGGCGTACGCCGCATCGAGGCGGTAACGGCCGAATCCGCCGAAGACTACTTCTTCACCCAGCAGGATATTATCCGCGAAATACGGGCGTTGGTCAACCATGTCCCCAACCTGATACCGGCCATCAAAAAGGCCGTCGAAGAGAACGCAGAGCTGAAAAAACAGCTGGAAGCGTATGTCAGAGAGAAAGCCGCCCAATTGGGGAAAGAGATCGTTTCACGCGCCGTTGACCATGGCGGGGTCAAACTGATTCAGTATACCGGCCAGGGACAGGTGGAACTGATGAAAGACATCGCTTTCCGGATAAAGGGCGAAGTCAAGGAGCCGTTTGCTTTTGTCGCCGGCCTGGTGGACGAACCCAAATGTACCCTGGTGGTGATGCTGAGCGACGGCCTGACGGCCAAAGGCTATAACGCCGCCCAACTGGTAAAGGAGGCTGCCCGCCACATCCAGGGAGGAGGAGGAGGCCAGCCCCATTTTGCCACCGCCGGAGGAAAGAACGCCGCCGGCCTCACCACAGCCGTTCAAGCCGTCATTGAAGCATTGGGGCTAAAATAAAAGAACGATCATGGCAAATCAACACGTCGTCATCGTAACGAACCTGAAAGCGGAATTGCAGGAATACCTTTCCGCCCTGAAATACGATAAGCTGTTTATCCTGACCGATACGAATACCAGGGAGAAATGCTACCCCCTGTTAAAGGATATCCCCCTCATCCAACAGGGGGAAGTCATCTCGATAGAGGCGGGCGATACCGGCAAAGACATCACGCAACTTTCCGCCATTTGGCGTGTACTTTCCGAGAAAGGCGCCTCACGCCATTCATTATTGATCAACCTCGGGGGAGGTATGGTTACCGATATGGGAGGCTTTGCCGGCGCGACGTTCAAGCGGGGCATACCGACGATCAATATCCCCACCACCCTGATGGCGTCGGTGGATGCCGCGGTGGGCGGTAAAACAGGGATCAACTTCAACGGGCTGAAGAACGAAATAGGCGCGTTCTATCCTCCCGTATGCGTATTTATTGACTGCATGTTCCTCCGCACCCTCGATAGGGACAACCTCCTGTCCGGTTACGCCGAGATGCTCAAACATGCCCTGCTCAGTTCCCCCGAAGATTACGCCTCGGTCATAGCCTTTGACCCGGGCGGCGCGGTAGACTATGCCCGCCTGCACAGGATGGTCGCCCAATCCGTAGCCATAAAGGAGCGCATCGTGGAAGAAGACCCCAGGGAGCTTGGCATCCGTAAAGCGCTAAACCTGGGGCATACGATCGGCCACGCCATGGAAAGCCTCTCCTTTAAAAGAGGCCATCCCCTGCTACACGGCCATGCCGTAGCCGCCGGAATCGTCTGTGAATTATACCTTTCATACAAACAGTGCGGCTTTCCCGCGGATAAGCTCACACAGGTCGCCTACTATATCAAAGAGCAGTATCCTCCTTTCTTTTTCGACTGTTCGGAATACGACGCCCTGTACGAGTTGATGACCCACGACAAGAAGAACGAAAGCGGCATCATCAACTTCACCTTGTTGGCCGACACAGGAAAAGTACGGATAAATCAGTCCGTCGACAAGGCGCTTATTTTCGAGTCATTGGATTTTTACCGTGAAAGCTTTGGAATATAAATCAAAAACGCATATCTTTGCAGCGCAAAAAGCGGGGTGTAGCTCAGCCAGGTTTAGAGTACGCGTCTGGGGGGCGTGTGGTCGCTAGTTCGAATCTAGTCACCCCGACGGCTGAGAAGAGAGGTTAAGCAGATGCTTAGCCTCTTTTTTTTGTCCTACTGACGTTTTACTGACGGATTTGGGCCTAACTCTTTTTTGAGTAGTTCATAAATTTCATGCCAGGGCTTAAGATGGAGACCGGTGGAGGCATTTGATAGTTTCGCAAATGTATCGGAGTTGTAAAATAGGTCTGCGGCAAAGACTTCATCAATATCATGGTCAAGCATTAAAGCTTCCACTAATGGCTCTCCAATGTGAACCACATCTGATGTCATGTTTGTATCTATCCGTTCGAGAGTCAGAAGTGATTTGATTGTACGGAAACAAATTTGGTGAGTTTCTTCATGATAGGTGAGTTCCTTTAGAAAGTCCGCTTTAGCTATTTTGTCTTTTAAATAATCGTCAAGACGATTTTGCACCTTATCATCGGCAACGGGACCTTCTATAATATCGTAATCATGAACAAAGGCAAGCGTAGCTGGGTTCCGATTCATCACGACAAAGTCAAGCCATTCTTCGTTATATTCTGGGAAATGCTTCACCTTGCATAATTGTTCAGTAAAAGGAGTATCGAAAAACACAAACTCGGTAACAAAGCCCTCTGTTTGGTATCTCTTTCCTATTTTTTGCGCCCACGTCTCTGCGTGATGATAAAATTTTGTAACGTAAAAGCCTTGTCCAAAATCTCTTGACAGCAGACCTTTCGAAAGGTCAATCTCATCAATTTTTGTATAGCTTCCGTGAAATACCTGCATTACCTCAGTCCTCCATTCTGGCGACATATTTCATAGATATCATCTAAAGCATAATACTTATTATCAGTATGTAATGCCCACCAATGCCTATTAAGGAAGTCTAATCCTCCGTATTTTTTCAGATAGCGGTAGGCATCCTGCATATTCATTTTATATGCGTCGGCAAAAGCAGGAATAATATACGTGATAAAACTGATTTTATCGCTCATCTCCTTGTCTAAAGTTTTTGCTTCCATACAGTTTCTTTTACTTAAAGGTAATACAAAGGTAATGTTTTCTTTTATATTGTACAGCCAATCCTCAAAAAAATAAGACCTTAAAGCAGGTATCAAACCGGATGTTTCGGCGATACCCAATTAAAGCTCATTTCCACAATTGTGTAGCCGGACGTACACAATAGTGTCGTCAGGCACAGACAATTGTGTAGTCCGGACTACACAGTTGTATAGCCGGATCTATACAATTGTGTAAAACCGGAAATAGCTCTCGAGCAAATAAAAATAGCTCCCGACTGAAAAAAAATAGCTCCCGTCCCGTTCAGAATGGCTCCCGTCCGGATAACGTTATATCGAACTCCGGGTTTATTTTAGTTCACGTAAAATAGACCATCTTTTTTCGGTACTCCGAAAACCGGCGGAAAGGGGTAAAAACAGGCCATACAGGAAAGTTTCCGTTTTTTAGCTTCACAGCTTCACCTTTTATATAACATACTGATTTGCACTTTAATGTGGTGAAGCTAAGGTGAACGTAAGTGAATGAAAAGTGAAACGGGGCGCCGGGGATAGCAACCTGCTCTTATTGTATAATTATTCGATGATCAATCGACATTTCGTTCATCTACGTTCACCCTACGTTCACCTTACGTTCACCCTACCTTCACCGCATCCAGGTATAAGTCAATGTGTTACAAGAAAGGTGAAGCTGTGAAGTTAAAAAACGGAAACTCTCCTGTGGGGCCTATTTCTCGCCCCTTTCCGCCGTTTCTCGGAAGGTGCACACGTACAGACCGGATTGCTTTACTGCGTTCGATGACGGGAAGATCAAAAAAATCAATATCTTTGGCAAAATAAAACCATATTAAATTTCTGTATCATGAGAAAATCTGTTCAAATCATCGTTTTACTGCTGGTCTGCGCGGGATATGCCGTAGGACAGCCATCTATAAATGTGGTAGAAAAGGCGCGCAAGTATCCTATCGGGTCAAACAGGCCGGCTGCCGATTTCTTTGAGGGCGCCGTGTTGGGGAACGGAGGAATGGGCGTAGTGGTCGTCACACGGCCGGACGCCATCCTTTTCCACTTCGGGCATAACAACGTGTGGGACATACGCATTGCCGAAAACAACCGCGAGTCGATCGGCACCTTTGACGAGATCTTCGCGAAAGCGAAAGCCCTCTCCCCCGATCTCAAAACGATCTATGACGACAAGGAATTCAACGACTACCTGAACCTTACCGGCGCCAATTACCGCAAACCCTACCCCCGCCCTTTCCCTTGCGGAACGGTTCTCCTTGGGTTTGACCGCGGCCGGGTAGAACTGCTCGGACATAAAATAGACATATCCAACGGCCTATGTGAAATATACCTGCTCAACGAGGGGAAACGGCATACGCTGGAGGTGTTCGCCGATATGGAAGACGATGTGTTGTGGTTTCGGTTGGTGGATGAGGGAAAGAATCCTCAACCCTCCTGTTTTAACCGGATCCGCGTCATGCCGGACAGCAAAACGCCGAAAGAATTTCCGGCCTATTCCGTCCTGTCGGGAGCCGCTTCGTTAGGCTATACGCAGGTGTTGCCCTACCAGGAGCCGGACAAATATGATGCAACAAAGGGACACCCCGGCGACAAGGCCTTTAGCCTCGAAGCACGCTTGGGAACGACGTTGACCGGAGGCGTACACTACAACACCTTCGGACAGGCCTATCCTTTTGATACGTTCGAACGCCGCATCGCCGGTGACGGCCAACCGTTGGTCGGGAATATCACCCTGCGCGAAGGGCTGGCCTCCGCCATGAAAGACGGATGGCGCGCCGCTCCAGAGCCGGACGGCAGCCGCTACGAAACCTCGCTACGCAGCACAGCCCGCCAGTGGGAAGCGTACTGGAACAAGTCGGGGGTAAATTTGCAGGATGAGTGGCTGGAACAGATCTGGTATTGGAACCATTATTTCTTCAATTGCGCCGTCAAGGCGGGCGTCACCTGCCCCGGACTGTTCGCCAACTGGAGCCTCGGCGATATCGGGACGGCATGGCATGGCGATTACCACATGAATTACAATACGCAACAGCCGTTCTGGTTGCCCTTCTCCAGCAACCGGTTGGACAAGAACCTGCCCTACGTGGATATGGTACACCACCTGCTCCCCATCAGCAAACAATGGGCGCAGGAGTATTACGGAATGCGCGGCGCGTTCTTTCCGCACTCCGCCTATCCGGTGGATATGACGCTCCACCCCTATCCCGTTCCCGACTGGGGGTGGGAGGTATTTGAAACGCCGTGGGCGGTACAGGGGTTGTGGTGGCACTACCTCTATTCGATGGATGTCGATTTCCTGCGCGACCGCGCTTTCGTGCCGATCCGCGAAGCCGTCCTCTTCCTGGTCGACTACATGAAGCGTCCCGATGCGCACGGCAAACAGTGGAACGACGACAGGTACCATATTTACCCCTCCGTCCCTCCCGAACTGTACGGGCTACAGCCGGGCTTGAAGTTCAATTACGATACCCAGGTGGATATCACGCTCGCCAAATTCATCTTCAAAGCCTTTATTGAGGCCGTCGACGCGCTGAAATACCAGAAACAGGAGGCTGCGCTGGTCAGGGAGGTTAAGCAGATCGCGGCGAAATTGCCGGATTACCCCACCGCCGAATCGGAAGAATACGGGAAGATCTACGTATCGGTACCCGGTGAGCACGACAAGATGGTCTATAACCTGCCGGCCAACCTGATGCATGTCTTCCCCGGGGAAGAATACGGGATTGACGCCCCGCCGGACATCTACCGGACATTGGTCAATACCTTCAAAGCCCACCGCAACGAAGGAGGGAACGACATCGTACTGCTCAACCTGCAAGCCGCCCGCCTGGGGATATTGGATATAGAAAAGTTCAAACGGCAGGTGCGTTACGCCATGATGCCGAACGGGACGGTGGCCGACTTTGTGTTGCAGTCCGGCGGACGCTACAGCGACTGGACAGGCTACGACTGGATGGGGGATATGGGGATCTGGCTGGAAAACTTCTCGCTACCGGTCGTGATCAACGAATGCCTGATGCAAAGCTACGACGGGACGATACGCCTCTTCCCCAACTGGGACAGGAAAACGGACGCCGCCTTTACGACCCTGCGCGCCGTCGGCGCGTTCCTGGTCAGCAGCGCCCTGTCAGGCGGAGAGATCACACACCTGACGATCCTCAGCGAACAGGGAGGCCGCTGCAAGCTGCACAACCCGTGGCCTGGCGCCTCCGTCCGGCTGCTCAGGGATGGCAAATCCCCCGTAATCCTCTCCGGCGAACTGCTGGACTTCCCCACAGCCGCCAACGAATCCATCAGGCTGGAACGGAACCGGTAACATTTCCTGGCTGATTGATGGGGGGATTGTGGCAAAAAACGTTAAATACGGGGATGGCGGTGGTGGGAGGGGGAACATTTTGGCTTTTGGGATTGTTGTACTGATAGGGGGTGGAATAGTTCATCCCTACAGACTATGAACAAAATAACGAAATATAAGGACGAAGATAGAATAACGATTTTTGATGATTGGAATCTACCTATTCACCTATTTATCTATCGTTGTGGGTTGAGGGATCCGCCGTTCTGATGGTTCCGGCGTAACGTTTTTGTTGCGACGGAGTTAAACCGAAAAGCGGACGCTTTGCGGCGTCGGAATTAAACGTCAAAATAGTGATTAAAAAAACGATATATGAATGCCAAAATATCAAGTCGAAAGACACGCAATAGTCCGTTCTTTATGTTTCGTTGGCTACCGGCCTTGGCAGTAGCTTTGTTGCTGACAGGCTGTATGATAGAAGAGACGACCGTATGGAACGGCGATGGTACCGGCGATGTGCCGGTACGTTTCAATGCCGGTATCGGTATTGAAACACGAGTAAGTAACCCGGCAGGGGATGAATGGGAGGCTACCGATACAATCGGTGTCTATATGATAAAAGCGGGCGTTGCATTGGCTGACAGCGCGATCCGGGAGGGCGCTAAAAACAAGCCCTATACCGTATCAAGCGGCATAGGATCAAATACAGCAGCCTTTGAAACGGCAAGTGACACAACCTATTATCCGAACGGGGAGGAGGTGAATTTCGTCGCCTACTACCCCTATTCGGATCAAGGTACAGTCGTATCTACTGATTATAAATATACGATGGATATCAGCGACCAGAGCAACCCATCCCGCCTCGACCTGCTCTACAGCAACGATAAGGCGGTGTATAGCAGCACGAATCACGATGCGAAGCTGCCCTTTGAACATCTGATGACGCGGGTCGTTTTCGACGCCCTGAGGACAGGCAACAGCAACGCATCGCTGGCCGGTTTGCAGTTGGAGGTACTAAACGTCAATACCCTGACTACGTTCGATTTAACGGACGGTGCGCCTGCCCTGGATGGCGCCGGCCAGAGCAACATCATTCCGCAAAACCGCTATACGTCAGACGATTCGGTGAGGATGGAGGCTACGCTGATCCCTATGGTAGATGCGAGCGGTGTCCACCTCACATTTTTGCTGAATAACAAGACTTACAGGGCGGCGCTTCCGCCAACGGCAGGTGGAAACGCCCTGCTAAAAGGGAAGCGTTATACATACAAGGTGCTTTTTAACGAAGCGGAAATCACATTGGAGGGTCATCTCTCCGCATGGGGCGAAGAGCCTGGCGACACCATTATCCCGACCCCAGACCCCTATTCGGCAACCATTCAGATAGAGGGTTATACTGGCCAAATAACGATAACGTATGCCTCTGGCGATCGGGAGACACTTCCCCTCGACGCAGGCGGCAAAGCTGATTTAAGCAGCGTCCGTCGCGGCGAATTGATCCACAGCCTGACGCTTGGCTCTTCGGGTACCCCCATATTTATTGGCCGCAAGGTAGAGGGCGTCCTGCTCCTGTCCCTAAAAGTGGATGGGAGCGGGAACCCCATACTTCGCGACGAGGTAGACGGCTACATCCCCATCGGCAGCTATGCCGAACTCAAACTAATAGCTGAAAGCGCCAATCTCGGCAAGAAATATAAACAGGAAAACGCTATTGATTTGCTGAATGAAAATTTGACGCCGATAGGAACTCAAGCCTCCCCATTCACCGGCGAATACGACGGCGGGGAATATGGAATCATGAATCTGAAGATAGATGTAACCACAGATCGGATCGGTCTTTTTGGGCAAACAAATAGTGCCACGCTCCGCAATATCCGCCTTGTTTCCGGCGCGATAAACGCAGGGCCTGGCGTTGGCAGTATCTGTGGATATGCTGATGGAAGCACCTCTATCACCAACTGTCATTCGGGCGTTGCCGTAACGGGTACGTTCAATATTGGCGGTATCTGTGGGCATGCCGTAGGTACTACTATAATTACCTCCTGTCGCAATACAGGAAATGTGAAAGGTACCAGTAGTCAGACTGCTGGAGGTATTTCTTTTAGCCGAATAGGTGGCATTGTTGGATATCTCGTTGGAACAACAAATAAAGTTAAAGACTGTGGTAACAGTGGCGAAATAGAAGGCTATCGAAGTGTCGGTGGCATTGCAGGGCTATGTGATGCCGCTTCAGCTGAGATTATCGCTTGTCGCAACAGCGGCATCATAAATAATACAGGAAACGACGTTTCCGGTGGTATCGTGGGGGAAAATCGTGCCAACAAAACCCTCGTCATTACGGCCTGCTATAATACCGGCGCAGTGAGCCATGTTGGTAGTACCTTTCACTCCGGTGGTATTATAGGTGGGTTTAACATCGGTAGTAGTACTCTCACTGCCTGTTACAATACGGGAACGGTGACAGGCAGCAATGTTAATCTCATCGGTTTTATCTGCGGATATAATCGTGCAACGATTACCTCCTGCTATTGGACAAAAGGGAGCAGTACGGTCACCAAAGGTGTGGCCGACGGTACCGACGACACAAAAGAATTTACTGCCTCTGCATGGCCTATTACCGCCGATTCCGGTTGGGGTATAGGCGATGGGAGCGCGGACAATACATATTGGAAATCCCTTGGCGGATGGAATGGTGGTGTGCCTGAATATCCGGCCTTGTGGTGGGAATGAATTTATTTTGACTCTTCCCTCTTTTTCTCCACAGCGGTGGGGCAGAGGGAAGTAGCTATAAAGAACGCAATTTTTTCTGAAACGTTAGCGTGCATATATTCGCGCCGGATACACCCTGTGAAGGAGAGTCCGGCGCACTTTTTTAGTTGAGAGTGGAAAGTTGAGAGTGGAGAGTTGTTTCTTTATTGGCGCGAATAAAACCTCATTTTCACCTAATTCTCCAACAAAACGACCTCAGTAGCAGGGTATTTCGCATCCTATCTCTTTAACCTAATTACCCCATTGTTCCCTGGGAGTCCTCGTTGACCATTAACGATGAGGTAATGAGGTTTTTGTACTGACTAATGGGCTGCTACTGAGGTTGTTTTG
>JAISRY010000084.1 GCA_031273385.1 Tannerellaceae bacterium
CCCCCATTCGGGGTTAGGGGGATGGTGGGTATTTCCCATACCCCGCTCTGCGCTTGGCTTGAACGGGGTTATTTAGTGGAAACGCCTCCGGCGTAAAAGTTACTATCAGTTATATTTCAAGCGATTGTGATTCGTCGTCATTATAACCGAGCGCAGCGAGTGGAGACAACTCCGATCGAGAGGACGGAAAATGAGGTTTTAGTCCCACTTCTGGATTGCTTCACTACGTTTATAATGACGGAAAATCAATGCTATCGCCGTCATTTCCCTTTTTGATAAACCTGGTTTATTGGGCACTTGCAATGACGAATGGTGATCTGTGTCATCTGCGTGCCATTCACTTTTTGGACACCCTGTTATTCATCCTCGCTATTTTCGGTTTGTCTATTTTTTGTTATCTTTGTCAAAAGATTTATTATCAAAAAATGAAACAGATCATTGTAGTATTACTTAGTAGTTTGGTTTCCGTAGTCGTTTGGGGGCAAGGCTTTACGGGGCAGTGGGGCGGCGTGTTGAAGGTCCAGGGGATTCAGCTGCGCCTGGTTTTTCATCTCACCGAAACCGGCGGCGCCATGGATAGCCCCGACCAGGGGGCAAAGGGAATCCCCCTCACTTCAGTGAGTTATGAAAATGCCACGCTGAAATTGGCGATCGCCAACGCCGGTATCGAATATGAGGGTACGCTGGGTGACGATGGCGTGATCGCCGGTACGTTTAAGCAAGGAGGGCTGACGCTTCCGCTGAACTTGTCGAGGGAGGCGGCGGTGAATACGCTTGTCCGGCCGCAAGAGCCTGTGAAGCCATACCCCTACCACGAGGAGGAGGTATCTTTTGAAAATGCGGAAGCCGGTGTCACGCTGGCGGGAACGCTGACGTTGCCGGAACGGGAGGGCGCCGCTCCCGCCGTCGTGCTGATCAGCGGCAGCGGCGCACAAAACCGCGACGAAGAGCTGATGGGGCACAAACCCTTTCTGGTGATCGCGGACTATCTGACGCGCAACGGGATCGCCGTCCTGCGTTTCGACGACCGCGGGACAGCCGGCTCGACGGGGGATTTCAAGACGGCTACCAGCCTTGATTTCTCTAAAGATGTGGAAGCTGCCGTACATTATCTGCAAACGAGAAAGGAGATTGACCGGAAGAGAATCGGCTTAATCGGCCACAGTGAGGGTGGTGTCATCGCCCCCATGCTGGCAAGCCGCTCAAAGGATATCGCGTTTTTCGTCCTGCTTGCCGGAACGGGCGTACGCGGCGACCAACTGCTGTTGTCGCAACAGGAGGCCATTTATACCGCTTCGGGAATGAGCGACGCGGACTGGAAAAACCTCAAGGCGATGAATGAAAAGGTGTTCGCAATCGTCGTTCAATCAACCCATCCGGAGCAACTGAAAGCCGACCTGACCGGATACCTGAAACAGCTGTTCACCGACCATCCCGACCAGATTCCGCAAGGCATGGGCGAAGAACAGTTCATTCAATCTTATGTGACGCAAATGACGCATCCGTGGATGGTGTATTTCCTCAAATACGATCCTGCCCCTGCATTGGAGAAAACGAAATGCCCCGTGCTGGCGCTCAATGGCGAAAAAGACCGGCAAGTCCCGGCGAAAGAAAACCTGGAAGCCATAAAGAGGGCGCTCGCCAAGGGCGGCAACAAGCGGGTGACCGTCAAGGCGTTCCCCGGGCTGAACCACCTATTCCAGGAGTGTAAAACAGGTTTACCGACCGAATATGCGACGATAGAACAGACGTTCTCGCCCGCCGTTTTGGAAGAAATTTCGCAATGGATTAAACTACAAAGGTGAAGTATGCGGTGAATTCGGTTTTATTTTCTACTTTTGCACGCATGAATCAGGAGCCAGTATTGAACGAAGCAAAAAAGGATTACAGTTGTCCGATGCATACGGCTGAACATATTTTGAATCAGACGATGGTACGGATGTTCGGATGTCCGCGATCAATGAATGCACATATTGAAAAGAAGAAAAGCAAATGTGATTATTTGTTGGCGGAAGCGCCCGGCGTGGAGGCCATGGAAGAGGTCGAACGGAGGGTAAATGAGGTGATCGAGCGCCATTTGCCCGTTACGATCGACTTTTTGCCGCGCAACGAGGCGGCTGGGATCGTCGATTTGAGCAAGCTTCCCGAAAACGCGAGCGATACGCTCCGGATTGTGCGGGTGGGCGATTATGACGCCTGCGCCTGTATCGGCGAGCATGTGCGCAACACGTCCGAGATCGGGCATTTTAAATTATTGAATTGGGATTATGCGGAGGGGCGGCTTCGTTTACGTTTTAAACTAACCGAATAATTTATGACCGGATTTATCATTAAATTTAAAAAATAATATAGCTATGCAAACGATTGAAAGGTACAATTTTGCCGGGAAAAAGGCATTTGTGAGGGTCGATTTTAATGTCCCTTTGGACGAGCAATTTAACGTCACAGACGATACGCGTATCCGCGCCGCCCTTCCTACATTAAAAAAGATTATAGCCGACGGAGGCAGCCCGATTATCGGTTCTCACCTGGGGCGTCCGAAAGGCGTTACGGATAAATTTTCCCTGCGGCATATCCTCGGACATGTCTCCGCTCTTCTGGGCGTTGAGGTACAGTTTGCCGGTGACTGTATAGGCGAAGAGGCCGCCCGGAAATCGGCCGCTTTGCAGCCGGGCGAGGCCTTATTGCTGGAAAATCTCCGCTTTTATGCCGAAGAGGAGGGTAAGCCGAGAGGGGTGGCGGACAATGCGACGGACGAAGAAAAGAAACGGGCAAAAGAGGAGGTCAAGGCAAGCCAGAAAGCCTTTACCCAAAAGCTGGCCTCCCTTGCCGATTGCTATGTCAACGATGCTTTCGGCACAGACCACCGCCCCCATGCTTCGACGGCCCTTATCGCCGAATGTTTTGGCGAAGAGGATAAGATGTTCGGCTACCTGATGGAGAAAGAGGTACTTGCCGTCGAAAAGATATTGGATGATATCAACCATCCCTTTACCGCTATTATGGGAGGATCGAAAGTCTCTTCCAAGATTGAGGTCATTAAAAACCTGCTGAACAAGGTGGATAACCTGATTATTACGGGCGGTATGACCTATACGTTTACCAAAGCGCTGGGCGGAAAGATCGGAAATTCCATCTGCGAAGATGATAAATTGGATTTGGCGATTGAACTGTTGCAGAAAGCGAAAGAGAAAGGCGTCAACATTGTCCTGGCGGTCGATGCGAAAATCGCCGACAGTTTCAGCAACGATGCGAAGACGGGATTCTGTGCCGTCGATGAGATCCCCGACAATTGGGAGGGGCTTGATATCGGGCCTGAAACGGAGAAGCTGTATGCCGAAGTGATCAAAAAGTCGAAAACCATTCTCTGGAACGGGCCAACGGGGGTATTTGAGTTTGAGAACTTTACGCACGGTTCCCGTTCGGTCGGCGAGGCGGTCGTCGAAGCGACGAAGAGCGGCGCGTTCTCGCTGGTAGGCGGGGGCGATTCGGTCGCCTGCGTCAATAAATTCGGTTTGGCGGACGGCGTTTCATACGTTTCGACCGGCGGCGGTGCGTTGCTGGAGGCTATTGAAGGAAAACCGCTCCCCGGCGTTGCCGCTATCAGGGGCTATTAAAATTGTAAGTTTAAGCATGTTATGGTAAAGATACTATTTCCTGATAGCTCGGTACGAGAATATAGCGATGGGATTACGCCTTTGCAGATTGCGGAGAGTATCAGCCCGCGCCTGGCGCAGGATGTGTTGGCGGCTGATGTGAACGGGGAAACCTGGGATTTGTCCCGCCCGATCGTTCGGGATTCAACCGTAAAGTTGTTGAAATGGGACGACGAAGAGGGGAAACATGCCTATTGGCATTCGAGCGCCCACCTGATGGCGGAGGCGTTGCAGGCGTTGTACCCGGGCATAAAATTCGGTATAGGCCCGGCGATCGAAAACGGGTTCTATTATGATGTCGATCCCGGCGATACGCCCATCAAAGAGGGTGATTTCCCTGCTATCGAAGCGAAAATGATGGAGCTGGTCGCCCTGAAAGAGGAGATCAAGCGCCGGAGTATCTCGAAAGATGACGCGCTGAAACTGTTCGGCGACAGGGGAGAGAACTATAAGGTAGAGCTTATCAGCGAGTTGGAAGACGGGCATATCACCACGTATACGCAAGGGGCGTTTACGGATTTGTGCCGCGGCCCTCATTTGCCGGATACATCGTATATAAAAGCGGTCAAGATATTGAGCGTTGCCGGAGCCTATTGGCGCGGCGACGAAAAGCGGAAACAGCTGGTGCGCCTGTATGGGATTACATTCCCCAAAAAGAAGATGCTGGACGACTACCTGACGCTGTTGGAAGAGGCGAAAAAGCGCGACCACCGGAAGATCGGCAAGGAGCTGGAGCTGTTTGCTTTTTCGGCGGCTGTCGGGGCGGGGTTGCCCCTGTGGTTGCCACGCGGCACGCAATTGCGCCTGAGGCTGGAAGACTTCCTGAAACGCATACAGAAAAAGTATGGCTACCAGCAGGTGATCACGCCTCATATCGGCAGTAAACAGCTGTACGTGACCTCGGGGCATTACGAAAAGTATGGAAAGGATTCTTTCCAGCCGATCCATACGCCGCAGGAGGGCGAAGAGTTTTTGCTGAAACCGATGAACTGTCCCCACCATTGCGAGATATACAAGGTCGTGCCGCGTTCGTACAAGGATTTGCCGATTCGTTTTGCCGAGTTTGGGACGGTTTACCGTTATGAGCAGAGCGGCGAACTGCATGGGCTGACCCGTGTGCGGGGCTTTACGCAGGATGATGCGCACCTGTTTTGCCGTCCGGATCAGTTGAAAGGTGAATTTCTGAAGGTGATGGATATTATCTTTATTATATTCAAGGCGTTGGATTTTGAGAACTTTGAGGTTCAGATCTCCTTGCGCGATCCCGGTAACAGGGAGAAATACATCGGGACGGACGAAAACTGGGAAAAGGCGGAAAACGCGATCATCGAGGCGTGTCAGGAAAAGGGGTTGAAAGCCAGGGTCGAACTGGGTGAAGCGGCGTTCTACGGGCCTAAGCTTGACTTTATGGTAAAAGATGCGATTGGCCGCCGCTGGCAGTTGGGTACCATCCAGGTGGATTATAACCTGCCCGAACGGTTTGACCTGGAATATACCGGCGAAGACAATAAGAAGCACCGTCCGGTGATGATCCACCGTGCGCCTTTTGGCTCGATGGAGCGTTTCGTCGCGGTATTGATCGAACATACGGGCGGTAAGTTCCCGTTGTGGCTGACGCCGGACCAGGTGGCCATTTTGCCGGTCAGCGAGAAGTTTAACGACTATGCGTGGCAAGTTGCCCGCCAGTTGGAAGAGCAGGATATCCGCGTCGTCGTGGACGACCGGAACGAAAAAGTCGGGCGTAAAATACGCGATAATGAACTGAAACGAATCCCCTATATGGTCATTGTTGGAGAAAAAGAGGCTGAAAATAATGAAGTTTCTGTAAGAAAACAGGGCGAAGGTGATAAAGGTTCAATGAAAATTACTACATTTGCGGCGTTTTTAAATGGCGAAGTGGAAGAGATGATGAATCGTTGGCAAAATAAATAACTTAAAAATGAGAGGAAAAGTCTTTTTGAATGAAGAGAGAAAATGATAAACTGAAAGATCAATATAGAACGAATGAACGTATTCGCGTTCAGGAAGTCCGTTTGGTTGGCGATAATGTTGATCCGGGTGTGTATCCGATAGCAAAAGCATTGAGAATAGCTGAAGATCAAGAGCTTGATCTGGTTGAGATTTCACCTAACGTCGTTCCGCCTATTTGTAGAATCACTGATTTTCAGAAATTCCTCTATCAACAGAAGAAGCGTCAGAAAGAACAAAAGGCCAAGTCGGTAAAGATTGTCGTGAAAGAGATTCGTTTCGGTCCCCAGACCGACGATCATGACTATAACTTTAAACTGAAACATGCGAAAGGTTTTTTGGAAGAGGGGGCGAAAGTGAAAGCTTATGTATTTTTCAAAGGCCGTTCCATTTTGTTTAAGGAACAGGGGGAGGTGTTGTTGCTTCGTTTTGCCAATGACCTGGAGGATTACGGCAAGGTAGAGCAGCTGCCCGTCCTGGAGGGTAAGCGGATGATTATCATGCTTTCTCCCAAGAAAACGTCGGCGGCCAAGCCCGTCGTCAAAAAGGTTGTGACGCCGCCCTCGCGCCCCATCTTGAAAGCTCCGGTCAAAAAAGTGGAGCCGAAAGAGCAGGGCGAAGAGACAACGAATGAAGAGATAAAGAGTGAAGAATAAAACTATCCGAAAGGATAGCCTATACTAATTAATAATTAAATAAATTGGACAATGCCTAAGATGAAGACTAATTCCGGTGCCAAAAAGAGGTTCGCCCTTACCGGATCAGGTAAAATCAAAAGAAAACATGCTTTTAAGAGTCACATTCTGACAAAGAAAACGAAAAAGCAAAAGAGAAATCTGACACAGACGGGGCTGGTTTCCCGTGTGGATGTGAACGGTGTGAAAGAATTGCTTTGTTTGAGGTAACTTTTAACAGCGAGTGAGTTTTAAACGATTTTTATTAACCGAATGTATTAGCAGATAAAGATCATCCCGGAAGGAGATGGCGCTAACATTCAAAAACAGATTAGAATTATGCCGAGATCAGTAAATCATGTTGCTTCAAGAGCAAAAAGGAAACGGATTTTAAAACTTACGAGAGGGTATTATGGCGCTCGTAAGAATGTTTGGACAGTTGCCAAGAATACGTGGGAAAAGGGGCTGTTGTATGCCTTTCGCGACCGTCGTAATAAAAAGCGCAATTTCCGCGCGTTGTGGATACAGCGTATCAATGCCGCCGCCCGCCTGGAAGGGCTGTCTTATTCCCGTTTAATGGGGGCTTTGCATGCCAAAGGTATAGAGATCAATCGTAAGGTTTTGGCTGATTTGGCAATGAATCACCCGGAAGCTTTTAAGGCGATTGTAGAAAAGGTAAAATAAAATCACCGATTTTATTTGATTAATCTAAACCTATTTCCTATATTTGTGATGGAATAAGATGAGTTAGCCGCACCTGTTCGATTGGGAAACTCATCAGTTAAATATAATTCCGAGACATTGCTCTTGTTGTCAATGGCGGGCCGCACCTTTCGGGGTATGCATTGCACGGCGGATTACAAAGATAACAAAGCGCTCAAATCCTGTCATACGGAGTTTGTTCATATCTACGGTGCGGCTTTCTTATTAAATAGAGGAAAACTTCTTCGCGAAGTTTTCCTTTTTTTGCGCCAAAGCGGGGGCTTCAGGTTAGTTTCAGCTCTTTCAGCAACTGGGGGAAGCCATGTTCAAAATCCACTCCGAAGCGGCGGTCGGTCTTTTGTCCGTATGTCCGCATGATGCTGCCGGCGGTATAGCGGACGGCAATATCCGCCGATTCTTTCAGGCTGAAATCGTTCAGCAGGCCGGCAAGCAGCGTACTGGCAAAGATGTCGCCGGTGCCA
>JAISRY010000102.1 GCA_031273385.1 Tannerellaceae bacterium
CGGCTTGTTTGTGCTTTAAATTTTGTATCTTTGTGCGGAAATTAGCCCGGGATACGGGTAAGAGCTTGATATGATGAGGAAAATCGCAGTTCTTTTTGTTTTGGTTTTTTGTATTTCCCCGCTGTATGGCCAATCGGTATTGAGTGATGAGGCGTGTATCAGTATACTGACGAGTACGCCCTCGGAAGAGGCGGTCTTTACGGTGTACGGGCATACGGCCATACGGGTGAAAGATACCGGGCAGGATATCGACGTGATATTTAATTACGGGATATTCGACTTTAGCCGGTCGGACTTTGTCTACCGTTTTGCTAAAGGGGAAACCGACTACAAGCTGGCAGCGTATGATTTTAAGTATTACCTGGCAGAGTATCAGATGCGGGGAAGCGGGGTGACCGAGCAGGCGCTTAACCTCAGGCAGGAGGAAAAGCAACGGATATGGGACGCCCTCCTGGTGAACCTCGAACCGGAGAACAGCGTTTACCGGTATAACTTCTTTTTCGATAACTGCGCGACGCGGCCTGTCGCCCTCGTCGAGAAGCTGGTAGACGGCCGCGTAGCCTATCATCATACGACACAGCCACAGACGTTCCGCCAACTGATCAACCACTGTATGCGGAACAAGCCCTGGCTCCTTTTCGGGTGCCAACTGGCGTTGGGAAGCCCTACCGACAGGATCGCCACCCCGCACGAAGAGCTGTTCCTGCCCCTCTACCTCGAAGCGGCGTTCGCACAGGCGACGATCGTCAGTCCCGGCGAACCGGAGCGTCCGCTGGTGTCGCACACCCGCCGGCTGGCCGAAGCGGTACCCGAAGAGGTCGCGCCGGTATATGCGACGCCTTTGGTTTGTAGCCTGGCGCTTCTGGCCTCGCTTTTGGCGATTACCTTTATGGGGTGGCGGAAGCGGAGGTATAGCCGCCTGGTCGATGTCGCCCTGTTTTTCGTCGCCGGGGCGGGAGGGGCCGTCCTCTTTTTCCTGGCCTTTGTGTCGGTGCATCCGGCGACATGGCCGAACTGGTCGCTTGTCTGGTTGCACCCGTTTCATTTGGCGGGCGTCGTTTTCTTTGCAGTAAAAAAGTGCGGAAAGGCGGCGTATTGCTATCATTTTATTAACTTTGCGACGCTTACGCTGGCGCTCTTGGGCTGGTTGGCCATTCCCCAGGCGTTCCATATTGCTTTTATCCCGCTTGTAGCCTGTTTGTGGCTTCGGTCGGGGTACGGTATTTACAGATATAAATCGGGAATTGAATGAAAAGATTATTGACATCGCTTATTGCCATACTGGTCGTGACGAATCTCGGGGCGCAGCAGCCTGTCCCCAAACTCGTCGTGTGCATTACGGTAGACCAGTTGCGGGGCGATTATATGAACTATTTTTACCATACGTTCGGGGAAAACGGCTTCAAGCGGTTGATGAGCCAGGGCGTGGTGTACAATACGATCCGTTTTGAGTTTTCCGACGTCGATAAGGCCAGCGCCTTTGCGACGTTGTTTACGGGCAGTAACCCCTGCTTCCATGGCATTACGGGCGAAAAGCGGTACGACTTCACGCGCGACAGGGAGGTCTCCATCCTGTATGATCCCGATTTCCTTGGGAATTATACGCGCGACAACTATTCGCCGAAAAAGCTATATGCCTCTACCGTGGGCGATGAGCTGAAAATCGCCTCCAAAGGGAGAAGCGACGTGTATGCGGTCGCACCCGACGCCGAAACCGCCATCCTCGCGGCAGGGAATGCGGCGAACGGCGCTTTCTGGATGGACGATTACAACGGGAAATGGGCGACGACGACCTATTACAAGGGGCTTCCCTGGTATGTCGACCGGTACAACAACGGCCAGGAATCCCTGTCGGCCAGGCTCGGCAAGATGGTATGGACGCCCTCCCTCCCGATAGAGAAATACCAGGCTTTCCCGTATGTGCTGGACGAGATCCCTTTCCGCTACCTTTTCAACGAGAAAGCGGGGGATTGCTACCTCAACCTGAAGACCTCCCCGATGATCAACAAGGAGATCAACCGCCTGGCGTTGCAGTTCCTCGAATATGGGGCGTTCGGCGCCCGCACATGCCCCGACATGCTGTCGGTCACCTATTATGCCGGCAACTACCGCGGGCTGATGGACAAGGAATATACGCGGGAGATACAGGATACGTACTATCAGTTGGACAAGGATATCGCCGAATTGCTGGATGCGATCGACAAGAAAGCAGGGCTGGCGAATACGCTCATCGTCTTCACCGGTTCGGGCTATTACCGGAGCGAAGAGAACTACCCCGAGGGGCTTCCGCTCAACGGCGGGAACTTCCACCCCAAGCGGTGCGTCGCCCTCTTGAACATGTACCTGATGGCGATATACGGGCAGAAAAACTGGGTGACCGGCTATTACAACGGGCAGATCTACCTGAACCGGAAAGCCATCGAAGACGAGAAGCTGGCATTGGAGGCCATCCAGGAGAAAGCGGCGGGCTTTGTGGCGCAGTTCACCGGCGTACAGTCGGTCACCACCGATTGCGCCTTACGAACGGGCGACTGGAACGAGGGGACGATCCGCTTCCGCAACGGCACGCACCATTTAGACCGCGGCGACCTGATCATCACCCTACAGCCGGGATGGAAAATCAACAACGACACACCGGGCGAAAAGGTAAAGGTCGTCCGCAATAACGCCGTCATTACGCCATTGGTATTTATGGGTAACGGCCTGAAGCCGGCACATATCTACCGCGAAGTAAAGGCGACGGAGGTGGCTCCCACCATCACCCATATCCTGAGGATCCGTCCGCCGAACGCCACCCTGGAATTGCCTCTCCCCGAGTTATCAACTATCAAGTAAATAATAAAAAACAACACTATATCATGGGATTTAATGAGTTTATGACGAAGCTGTTCGGCAATAAGTCGCAGCGAGATCTAAAAGAAATCGACCCGTATGTAAGGAAGATACAGGCCGTATACCCGTCGATCGAAGCCCTTTCCAACGACGGGCTGAGGGCAAAAAGCGACGAGATAAAGCAGCGCATCCGGGATTATGTGGCGGATGAACGCGCCAGGGTAGCGGAGCTTCGCGTCGGCATCGAAGAGAAAGAGCTGGAGGAGCGTGAAACCGTCTGGGCCGAAGTGGACAAGATCGAAAAGGAGATCACCGAAAAGATGGAGGTGATCCTGGATGAATGTCTCCCCGAAGTGTTCGCGATCGTAAAAGATACCGCCCGCCGTTTCACACAGAACGAAGAGATTATAGTCACCGCCAACCCGTTCGACGGCACCCTGGCCACCAAGCACGACTTCGTGCGGATCGAGGGCGATAAAGCCATTTACCGGAACCACTGGATGGCCGGGGGGAACGACATCACATGGGATATGATCCACTATGACGTGCAGCTCTTCGGAGGGGTCGTCCTCCACAAAGGGAAAATAGCGGAAATGGCGACCGGCGAGGGGAAAACGCTGGTGGCTACCCTCCCCGTATTCCTGAACGCCCTGACGGGCAACGGCGTGCATGTGGTGACGGTGAACGACTACCTGTCGAAGCGCGACTCGGAATGGATGGGGCCGCTTTACCTGTTCCACGGGCTTTCGGTGGACTGTATAGACAAGCACCAGCCCAACTCGGACGCCCGCCGCGCGGCTTATGGCGCGGATATTACCTTCGGGACGAACAACGAATTCGGCTTCGACTATTTGCGTGACAATATGGCCATCAGTCCGAACGACCTGGTACAGCGGAAGCACAACTATGCCATCGTCGACGAGGTCGACTCCGTCCTGATCGACGACGCCCGGACGCCGTTGATTATCTCCGGCCCTATCCCCCGCGGGGAGGAGCAGCTGTTCGAGCAGTTCCGCCCGAACGTGGAGGTGGTGGTCAATGCACAGAAGAACCTGACGACGAAATTACTGACCGAAGCCAAACAGAAGATGGCCGGCAGCGATCCGAAAGCCGCCGAAGAGGGCAGCCTGCTACTCTACCGCTCGTTTAAAGGGAATCCCCGCAACAAAGCGCTGATCAAGTTCCTGAGCGAGCAGGGGGTGAAAGCCGCCATGCTGAAAACGGAAGCCACCTACATGGCCGAGAATATGCGCAACATGCACCTGGTGACGGACGACCTTTACTTCGTCATCGACGAAAAGAACAACAGCATCGAACTGACGGATAAGGGGATCGACCTGTTGACCGGCAATTCGGACGACCCCCTCTTTTTCGTTCTTCCCGACATCACCTCCGAGCTTTCGCAGGTGGATAACCTGGCCGGCACAGAGGACGAAAAGCAGGCGAAAAAGGATGAAATGCTCGCCAACTATTCGATAAAGAGCGAGCGCGTACATACGATCAACCAGTTGCTGAAAGCCTATACGCTGTTTGAGAAAGACGACGAATATGTGGTGATCGACAACAAAGTGATGATCGTCGACGAACAGACCGGACGTATCATGGAGGGACGCCGCTATTCGGACGGGCTGCACCAGGCGATCGAGGCCAAGGAGCGCGTCAAGGTAGAAGCCGCCACGCAGACGTTCGCCACGATCACGCTGCAAAACTATTTCCGTATGTATCACAAGCTGTCCGGTATGACCGGTACGGCGGAGACGGAGGCCGGCGAATTGTGGGATATCTACAAACTGGATGTCGTCGTGATCCCGACCAACCGCCCGATTATCCGTAACGACATGAACGACCGCATCTACAAGACGAAGCGGGAGAAATATAACGCCGTCATCAGCGAGATCGGCCGGCTGGTGGAAGAGGGACGTTCCGTCCTGGTGGGTACGACTTCGGTCGAAATATCCGAACTGTTGAGCCGTATGCTTACCCTGCGTAAGATACCGCACAACGTATTGAACGCCAAACTGCACCAGCGGGAGGCCGAAATCGTGGCGCAGGACGGTAAAAAAGGGATGGTGACGATTGCGACGAATATGGCCGGCCGCGGTACCGACATCAAGCTTTCGCCCGACGTGAGAGCGGCGGGAGGGTTGGCGATTATCGGGACGGAAAGGCACGAAAGCCGTCGCGTAGACCGCCAGTTGCGCGGACGTTCGGGACGTCAGGGAGACCCTGGTTCTTCCGTCTTCTTCGTCTCGCTCGAAGATGACCTGATGCGTCTGTTCGCTACCGAAAAGATTGCCGGGCTGATGGATCGCCTGGGCTTTAAGGAGGGAGAGGTATTGGAACACAATATGCTGAGCAAGTCGGTGGAACGGGCGCAGAAAAAGGTGGAAGAAAACAACTTCGGTATCCGTAAACGCCTGCTGGAATACGACGACGTCATGAACTCGCAGCGCAACGTGATCTATACCCGCCGCCGTCATGCCCTGATGGGCGAACGTATCGGGCTGGATGTGCTGAATACGATCTACGACAACTCGACGGCGATCGTCGAACAGCATGTGGAAAGCATGGACTATGAGGGATTCCGCCTGGAGCTGTTCCGCACCTTTGCGATGGAAAACCCGTTTTCGGAAGCCGAATTTAGGGAAACCAAACCGGAAAAGCTGGCCGACAACCTCTTCGACGAAGCCTTGAAGCTCTTTAAACGCCGCATGGAGCGGATGACGCAGGTCGCCAACCCCGTGATCCGTCAGGTCTACGAACAGCAGGGGGCGATGTACGAAAACATCCTGATCCCCGTCACCGACGGTAAGCGGATGTACAACATCTCCTGCAACCTGAAAGAGGCGTATGAAACGGAAAGCAAAGCCATCGCCAAAGCGTTCCAGAAATCCATCATCCTGCATACGATCGACGAGGCGTGGAAAGAGCACCTACGCGAGATGGACGAACTGCGCCACTCCGTACAGAACGCCAGCTACGAAAACAAGGACCCGTTGCTGATCTATAAGCTGGAATCCTACAACCTGTTCAAGTCGATGGTGGATGCGATGAACCGCAAGACGGCGGGAATCCTGATGCGCGGACAGATCCCCGTCAGGGAGGATGCCGGCGAACAGCACGGTGGCCGTCGCGTAGCCGTACAGCAAGCCACGCAGGAAAGGCGTCAGGATATGAGCCGTTACCGGACGGAAAAGAGCGAGATCACGAGCGGCCGCGCTCCGTCTGATGCGCCGCGCCCCCCCATGGGGCCGCAACCGCAGCAGCAGCAGGTGCCGGTGCGCGCCGAAAAGCGGGTAGGGCGCAACGAGCCCTGTCCCTGCGGTAGCGGAAAGAAATACAAGGCCTGCCACGGGAAAGGATTGTAAGAAATATACAGAAATTGTTCATCGATTCCTAAATAAAGTATGTACCTTTGCAGCCATAAAAAAGTGAAGGTATATTACTAAACTATTAATTCATTATAACGACATGGAAATTACACATATCGAACACTTGGGTATTGCGGTAAAGAGCATCGAAGCCTGTTTGCCGTATTATGAGGGTGTATTGGGTTTAACGTGCTACAACATTGAAGTGGTAGAAGACCAGAAAGTGAAAACGGCGTTCTTCCAGGTAGGCCAGACAAAGATCGAATTGCTGGAGCCGACAAGCGAAGAGAGTACGATCGCCAAGTTTATTGAGAAAAAGGGAGAGGGCATCCATCACATCGCTTTCGCCGTACCGTCGGTCGGAGAGGCGCTGGAAGAGGCCGCCTCGAAAGGCGTGCAACTGATCGACAAAGCGCCCCGCAAAGGCGCAGAGGGTCTGGATATCGCCTTCCTCCATCCCAAATCGACCTGTAGCGTACTGACCGAACTCTGTATGAAAGGGAAAAGAGAGGAATAGGAACATTTCTAACAAAATATAATACAACAATGAGTAAACAGCTTGAAAAAGTAAAAGAACTGATCGCTCTTCGCGAAAAGGCGCGTCTGGGCGGCGGAGAAAAAAGAATAGACGCCCAGCACAACAAGGGCAAATATACGGCTCGCGAACGAATAGCGATGTTGCTTGACGAGGGTAGTTTTGAAGAGTTCGATATGTTTATGCAGCACCGCAGCGTCAACTTCGGTATTGATAAGACAAAGTTTCTGGGCGATGGCGTCGTGACCGGTTACGGGACTATCGACGGCCGGGTCGTCTATATCTATGCACAGGACTTTACCGTATTCGGCGGCGCACTGTCGGAAACGCTGGCGCTGAAGATCTGTAAAGTGATGGATCAGGCCATGAAGATGGGAGCGCCGGTGATCGGGCTGAACGATTCGGGCGGCGCACGTATACAGGAGGGTGTGAACGCGCTTGCCGGTTATGCCGAAATATTCCAACGCAATATCCTGGCATCCGGGGTGATTCCGCAAATATCCGGTATCTTCGGGCCATGCGCCGGCGGGGCGGTATATTCCCCGGCGTTAACCGACTTCAATATCATGACACGCGGAACGAGCTATATGTTCCTGACCGGCCCAAAGGTGGTCAAAACCGTGACCGGCGAAGATGTGACGCAGGAAGAGTTAGGCGGGGCAAGCATCCATACGACCAAGTCGGGGGTGGCTCATTTCGCCGTCGATACGGAAGAAGAGGGCTTCGTACTCATCCGCAAACTGCTGAGCTTCCTCCCCCAGAACAACCTGGAAGAGACGCCGCTGATCAAATGCAAAGACCCGATCGACCGCCTGGATGACGTGTTGAACGAAATCATCCCCGACAACTCCAACCAGTCGTACGACATGTATGAGGTGATCGGTACGATTATCGACCAGGGCGAATTTCTTGAAGTACACGCCGACTATGCGAAGAATATCATCGTCGGGTTTGCCCGTTTCAACGGACAGACAGTCGGTATCGTGGCCAACCAACCCAAGATCATGGCCGGCTGCCTGGACAGTAACGCGTCGCGCAAGGCAGGGCGTTTCGTCCGTTTCTGCGACGCCTTTAATATTCCGCTGGTCACGCTGGTGGACGTGCCGGGCTTCCTTCCGGGGACAGGGCAGGAATACAACGGGGTGATCCTGCATGGCGCCAAACTGCTGTATGCCTACGGCGAAGCGACGGTGCCCAAAGTCACCGTCACCCTGCGCAAGTCCTACGGCGGCGCCTACTGCGTGATGAGTTCCAAGCACCTGCGCGGAGACATGAACTATGCCTGGCCGACGGCTGAAATCGCCGTCATGGGGCCGAGCGGGGCGGTCGAAGTCATCTTTGCCAAAGATGTCGCAGCGTCGGAAGACCCGGCTAAAACGACGGCAGAAAAAGAAGAGGAATACAGAAAAGCATTTGCCAACCCGTATAATGCCGCCCAATTCGGCTACATCGACGACGTGATTGAACCGCGCAACACCCGTTTCCGCATCATTCGCGCCCTGCAGCAGTTGCAGACGAAGAAGTTGGCCAACCCGGCGAAGAAACACGACAATCTGCCTCTATAATTCTTTAAAACAGCCATGTATATGATACGAAAGAAAACAGGGGTATTTCTGCTGTTGATATGCCTCCTCTCAGCAGGAGTCGAGGCGCAGCGCGTTACCTCGATGCGAATAAACGAAGTACTGGTCATCAATGAAGATAACTTTGTCGACGACTACGGCAAACGCGGCAGTTGGGTCGAACTGTACAACACCTCGGCGGGAAGCGTCGACATCAGGGGCTGCTTCCTGACAAACGACAGGAATAACCCCAAGAAGTACCCGATCCCCAAAGGAGACGTACTGACCAAGATCAGGCCAAGGCAGCATGTCATCTTCTGGATAGACGAGCAGCCATCGCGCGGGACATTCCATGTCAATTTCAAGTTCGACCCGGACAGGGAAAACTATATCGCCCTGTACGACGCCGACGGGAAAACGCTCGTCGACGAGGTCACGATCCCCTGCGCCAACGGTAAGGAGGTCAGTTACGGACGCACTGTCGACGGACATGCGGAGTGGGGTTTCCTCGAAAAGGTAACGCCCAGCACCAACAACCTGACACTGGACACGAACGATAAGATTGACAATTTTAGAGTCAACGACTCCCTCGGGGTCGGGATGACGCTCACGGCAATGGCCGTCGTATTTTGCGGCTTGATCCTGCTATACCTGATCTTCAAATTCGTCGGGAAACTGTCGGTGACGCTCAGCATACGCCGGGCGCAGAAAACCGATGGCTCCACGGTCGGACAGGATGTGGCATCAGGAGAGATACTGGCCGCCATCGGTACGGCTCTTTTTGAATTGGACGAAGATGTGCATGATATCGAAAATACCGTGCTGACCATACAGAAAGTAAAACGGAACTACTCTCCGTGGAATTCAAAGATCTACGGCCTACGCGAAATCCCCGGCAAATAATTATCTAATAAATAAAACAAAGATGAAAAGTTTTAAATATACAATCAACGGTAATGTTTATAAGGTACACATCAATTCGGTGCTCGAAGATGTGGCCGAAGTAGAAGTAAACGGAACACCTTATAAAGTCAAAATGGAAAAACCGGCAAAGAAACAGGTCGTCACCCTGAAAAGGCCGGTACAGGCGCCCACGACATCGACCGGAGCGCCCGTCGTCACCCGCCAGGCCGCCTCATCTACGCCGGGAGCCGTCAAGTCCCCGCTGCCGGGCGTCATCCTGGAGATAAAGTGCAAAGTGGGCGACACGGTAAAAAGAGGCCAGACGCTTCTTATCCTTGAAGCAATGAAGATGGAGAACAACATCAATGCCGACCGCGACGGTAGCGTGATTGAAATAAAAGTAAACAAAGGAGACTCTGTACTTGAAAATGCAGACCTCGTAGTAATCGGATAAGAATATGCAAGAAAGCTTCTTTTCATTCCTTGGTGAGAACCTTCAGACGTTCCTTACCTATACGGGGGTATATAGCGCCACGCCCGGCCATCTCTTCATGATCCTGGTTGGCCTGTTCTTTATATTCCTCGCCATCAGATTTGAATTTGAACCCATGTTGCTGATCCCTATCGGATTCGGTATCCTGATCGGTAATATACCCTTTAAAGATGCCGGCCTGCAGGTCGGTATCTATGAGGAGGGCTCGGTGCTGAACATCCTCTACCAGGGTGTGACGTCGGGGTGGTATCCGCCCCTGATCTTTCTCGGTATCGGGGCCATGACGGACTTCTCGGCTTTGATCTCCAATCCGAAGCTGATGTTGATCGGGGCAGCCGCCCAGTTCGGTATTTTCGGTGCGTATACGATTGCACTCCAGATGGGATTCGAGCCCAATCAGGCGGGCGCAATCGGCATTATCGGCGGCGCGGACGGCCCGACGGCTATCTTCCTCTCCTCCAAACTGGCGCCCAACCTGATGGGGGCAATCGCCGTATCAGCCTATTCATACATGGCGCTGGTACCGATTATACAACCGCCCTTTATGCGACTGCTGACGACGAAGAAAGAACGTGTGATCCGCATGAAACCGCCCAGGGTAGTCTCTTCAACCGAAAAGATTATTTTCCCGATCATCGGTTTGCTGCTCACCTGCTTCCTTGTCCCCTCGGGGCTTCCCTTGTTGGGGATGCTGTTCTTCGGCAACCTGTTAAAGGAAAGCGGCGTTACGCGCCGTCTGGCGGAGACCGCCCGCGGGCCGCTGATCGATACGATCACGATCCTGCTGGGTGTGACCGTCGGCGCTTCGACACAGGCGACACAGTTCCTGACATTAAGTTCAATCAAGATTTTCGGCTTAGGCGCTTTGTCTTTCGTGATCGCCACCTGTGCCGGTATCCTGTTTGTGAAATTCTTTAACCTCTTCCTCAGGGAGGGGAACAAGATCAATCCGCTTATCGGTAACTCCGGCGTATCCGCCGTTCCCGACTCGGCGCGTATTTCGCAAACCGTCGGCCTGGAATATGACCCGACAAACTACCTGTTGATGCACGCCATGGGACCGAATGTGGCCGGCGTAATCGGTTCGGCCGTTGCCGCCGGTATCCTGCTGGGCTTCTTAGGTTGATACAGGGACGTACCATCCGTCTATATCAAAACAAAATCCGGCAAAGAGGGCGTTCGCGTTCCTCTTTGCCGGATTTTGTTTACCACAGGGGCGCTCTCCGCTTACCGTATTTTCAAGGAGAAATGAAACGTAGACCCTTTTCCCTCCTCCGACTCAAACCAAAGCTCTCCCTCATGCAGCTGCACAAGGGCATGACAAATCATCAGCCCTAACCCCGACCCGCTTTCACCGTTTGTCCCGAAAGTGGTAAAGTGGGACTCCGGATCAAGCAGCTTCTCCCTGTCTTCCTTTTTGATCCCCTTGCCGGAATCTTTGACCCGGCAAAACATATACCCGTTTTCCGTCCGGGTAGCGATCTCCACCCGTCCGCCCTCATAGCAGAACTTAATGGCGTTCGACAGCAGGTTACGGATGATCGTCTTCACCAGGCCGGCATCAACCATCCCCATCAGCTCCTTATCCATCCCCTCCAAAGAGATGGTGACCCGTTTCTGTTCCGCAATGGGACGGTATACCGCCACTAAGCCGTCAACAAGGCTATTGAGGTCTGTTTCCCGCCGGTAAAGCGGCTGCTTATCCCGGCTGTTCTTCGACCATTTCAGGAGGTTCTCCAACAGGAGAAAGGTATCTTCCAGTTTCCTGTTCATCGTCAGAAGCATCTCATAGACATGCTCTTCCAGCCCCTCTTTATCTACCGTCTTCAGGATCGCATGATTCAACATCTTCAATGAGCCGATCGGCGTGCGCAAGTCGTGCGCAATAACGGAATAAAGCAGGTCGCGCGATTCGACCGCCGCTTCCAGCTCTTTCCTGGTGCGCTCCGTACCGTACAATTTATAATGGGGGGCAATCCGCTTGACAAGCTCTTCCCGTTGGAAAGGCTTCGTGATGTATTCTGCCGCACCCAAGCGGTAGCCTTTCACAATACCCGACATATCAGGCTGGGCAGACATGATCATCACCGGAATATGATGCGTTTCGGGATAAGCCTTCAGGCGCTGAAGGACTTCATATCCATCCATTTCAGGCAGCACGATATCCAGGAGTATCAAATTAGGACGTTGCTTCCGGGCTATTTCTAAGGCTTCTGATCCATTATTGGCGCTAATCAACGTATACCCTTCATCGCTCAAAATAGCCCGAATGAGCAGAACATTCTCTGGAATATTATCTACTATCAAGATAGTATATTCGGAAGCATAATTTTTCATTCAGTATTCACTCAATCAGGCGACAAAAGTATCAATTTACTTTGGATTACCCTATCTTATTGCAAACAAATAGCGGCAATTTCACATTTTTTCCACTATAATTCCATAGATTTGTAAACGAAACAATTCCGGTATCAGGTATGTTGCCGGTAGTAAGATATGCACGCACTGATTAGACAATCATATCCGATCCTTTTTACCTGGATTCTGCTGGCGGGATGCAGGCCGGAAATGCCATCGACCTCTTCCGTTACGGTCGTGGCCGACGGATGGCCGATGCCCGTAAATAAGGCGTTGTACGGGTTGACAATCGAAGAGATAAACCATGCCGTAGAGGGCGGCATATACGCCGAACTGATACAAAACCGCAGTTTTGAAGACGGCGAACCGCCCCCCAACTGCTTCTATCATGCCGGCCAAAGCGCACTGGTTACGCCCAATGGCTGGACGCACCCCTTTATCCCGCCGGATGCTATCCCGGGATGGAAGTTGCTTTCACGCGGTACTTTTGCCTGGCTGGAGACCAAACGGGTGATCAACGAAACGAACAAACGCGCACTCATGGTCTCCGTTACCGTAGGCGCAGGGATGGGCAGGGGAGGCGTCGCCGCCGAAGGGTACAATGGGATATCCATCCGAAAAGGAGAAAAATACACGCTCTCTTTCTTTACCAGGACAGCCCGTTCCGTTGTGCCCAAACCGATACGCATCGCGTTGGAAAACCCGGCGCTGACTAAAACATGGAGCGATGAATACCAGGTAACCCCGACATTTGAATGGGAACGCTACCACCACACATTCACAGCCATTGAAGATGCCGACAGCGCACTCCTGACATTCACGGCAGACAGCTCGTCTTTCTTCTGGCTCGACGTCGTATCGCTCTTTCCCGAAAAGACATGGCGCAACCGTCCCAACGGGCTGCGTGCGGATCTGATGGAGGCGATCGCCGCACTGAATCCCGCGTTCATCCGTTTCCCCGGAGGAGCTTTTGCCGAAGGCTATACAGCCGGCACATTCCCCGTATGGCATGAAAGCATAGGCGATATCGCCGACCGGAAACACTTCTGGAATATCTGGTCATACGGGACAAGCAACGGGATGGGCTTCCACGAATACCTGCAAATGTGCGAAGACCTGAACGTCGAACCCATCTATGTCGTCAACAGCGGCATTACCAACCAGGCACGACGCCCCCGCTACGAAGATATCACCAAAATGGACATTTGGGTACAAAACGCCCTCGACGCCCTGGCATACGCCAACGAACCGCCCGACTCCACATTCGGAGCGATGCGCGCAAAGAATGGGCATCCCGAGCCTTTTCATCTGAAATACATCGAAATAGGAAGTGAAAACTCCGGGTACGAATACAACCGGAGATTCCCGCTATTCAAGAAAGCCATACGCGATGCCTACCCCGGCGTCACGGTGATCAGCAGTTCGCCCGTCTCCCGTCAGGGCAGGCAGGAATGGGTGGACTCCCACCTCCATGCTAATGAAACGTTCTTCCTCTCCAACCACAACCGGTACAAGGAAAACCATCCCTACCATTCGCCCGCCGTATTCATCGGCGAACTCTCCACCACAAGCGAAAAGCAACACGGCACATTACGCGCCGCCGTCGCCGAAGCCTGCTTCCTGATCGAAGCCGAACGCCATCCGGATATCGTCAAACGGCTGGCATACGCGCCGGTTCTACGTCATGCAAAGTATAAAAGCCAACGCCCACAATCGCTTATCTCATTCGACAGCAAAGAAATCGTAACAACCCCCTCGTATCACCTATTGCAAATGTTCGCACAGCATCGTGGAGATGAGCTGTTAAAGACAGAAATAAAAACCTACGCACGCCCGCAGGTAAACACCGGACAAGTCGCGATAATCCCCTCCGGCGAAAGCGATTATGAGATCACCGGCGTAAGGCTCAATAACCAACCGGCACCGGATTACACACAAATGGGCGATTCATCGGCCTACAACTATGACTTATCGGTCAACGTCCGCCCCATCAAAGAAAACGGACAAATCCGCTTCCTCCTTCGCGACAACAAACAATCCGGAGAAGAGGCCAACTATATCTGCTTCGCCATCGCCAACGGCCAGTGCGAACTCTACCAACAAACAGGAACAATCAAAGACACCCTCGCCTCTCCCACCCCTTTTCAGATGGAAAACCAGCGCCTGCACACCATCCGGATCATCTGCAAAGATGCACACATCTCCTGTTATATCAACGGTTCCCCGATATACGCCGTCACCTTGCCGCCACTACCCTCCCTCGTGTCATTGGCCACAATAGACAAAACAAACAACCTCCTCCTGCTGAAAGTAGTAAACACAACTTTCCACAAAGAAAAAACCAAACTTATCTTCAAAGGATTAAGCGTAAAAAACGACATAAACGTCATCCAACTAACCGGCACACCCCAATCCCGAAACACCTTTCCCCCCCCCAACCAAATCACCCCCGCGGAGACCCGGGGCGCGGGGGGGGGGGGGGGGGGGGGGGGGGGGG
>JAISRY010000109.1 GCA_031273385.1 Tannerellaceae bacterium
CCAGCGCTTCCCAGTTCTCAAAATCATAGCTGTATACCGGTATGGAAATGGCCTGGACGGTAAACGTCCGTTGGTGTTTGCCGTCTGCGGCGGTCACGGTATACTGCACGTTTTTACTGAAATCCTGCGATGTGCCGATTTCCGGATAGATCGTCGCCCCCTCGCTGATCTCGATCACGGGGACGATGGCCGACAGGTCGGCGGTTTTCCGCACCATGACGGAGATATTCGTTTGATTGATCGTGGCGTTGCTCAGGCGGACATTCTCAGGGAGTGAAAATGCCGTGATGTCGGCGTAAGGGGATAACGGTTCATCCTGGATACAACCGGCGCAGGCCACGAGAAAAAGAAAAAACAGGGTGATATAACTGAGTTTCATATTGCAACTATTTAGTAATACTTAAAAACCGGCATTATTGGGGGTACGCGGGAAAGGAATGACGTCGCGGATATTGCCCATTCCGGTAACGAACAGCAGCAGGCGCTCAAAGCCCAATCCGAACCCCGAATGAGGCGCCGTACCGAATTTGCGGGTATCCAGGTACCACCATATATCCTTGACCGGCACGCCCTTTTCGCGGGCATGATCCGACAGTTTGTCGTAGTCGTCTTCGCGCTGGGAGCCGCCGATGATCTCCCCGATCTTGGGGAACAGCACATCCATGGCGCGGACGGTCTTTCCGTCGTCGTTTTGTTTCATATAGAACGACTTGATCTCTTTCGGGTAATCCGTCAGGATCACAGGGCATTTGAAATGCACCTCGACCAGGTAACGTTCATGCTCCGAGGCCAGGTCTGCCCCCCAGAAGACGGGGAACTCAAACGTTTGCCCTTTGGCGACGGCCTCTTCCAGTATCTTGATCCCCTCGGTATAGGTGAGGCGGATGAAATCCCGTTCCAACACAAAGTGCAGCCGCTCGATCAGCTCCTTGTCGTACATGTCATTCAGGAAACGGATATCCTCCATACAGTGGTCTAACCCCCACCGGATGCAGTATTTGATGAACTCTTCGGCCAACTGCATATTCTCCTCGATCCCGTTGAACGCCACTTCCGGCTCAATCATCCAAAATTCGGCAAGATGGCGCGGCGTGTTGGAGTTCTCCGCCCGGAACGTCGGGCCAAAGGTATAGATGGATCCCAGCGCCATAGCCGCCAGCTCGCCCTCCAGCTGCCCGGAGACGGTGAGGGAGGTCTGCTTACCGAAGAAATCGCCCGTATAGTCAATCGACCCGCCGTCGTCTTTCTTCAGGTCATACAGGTTCATGGTCGTGACCTGGAACATCTGCCCGGCGCCCTCACAGTCGGAAGCCGTAATCACCGGCGTATGGAAATAAAAGAATCCCCGTTCGTGAAAAAAGCGGTGAATGGCCATGGCCATGTGGTGGCGGATACGGAATACCGCGCCGAACGTATTGGTACGCGGACGCAAATGCGCTATTTCGCGCAGGAACTCAAGGGAATGCCCTTTCTTTTGCAACGGATAGGTAGCAGGATCCGCCGTGCCGTAAATCAGTATCTCCCGTGCCTGGATCTCCGCCTCCTGCCCTTTTCCCTCCGAGCGGACTAACGTGCCGTTCACGCTGATGCACGCCCCCGTCGTGATGGGTTTCAGGTATTCCTCGCCAAAATCTTCCACAGACACAACGATTTGAACATTCTTGATTGTAGATCCGTCGTTCAATGCGATAAAACTGATCTGTTTACTGCCTCTGCGCGTTCGTACCCAGCCTTTTACATTGACGGTCGTCCCGAACGCCTCACTTTTTAGCACATCTACAATCTTTGTCCTGACTATTGTTTCCATGTTTTTCTCTGTTATCGTTTACTATAAGCTAAAGATAGCCGGTCGTTCCTAAAAAATAACCGGCTATACTGTTATTGTTTCACTCTATCGTGCGCTTTGGGAGGGGTTATTCAAACGCTCCCATGCGAAGCATGTTCACCTCTTTTTCGTTGAGGTAACGCCACTTGCCCCGTCCGAGGTTCTTCTTCGTCAGACTGGCGAAATAGACGCGGTCGAGCTTCATCACATGGTAACCCAGCGACTCGAAAATACGTCGCACGATACGGTTGCGCCCCGAATGGATCTCGATCCCTACCTGCCTCTTGTCGTCTTCGCTGGCATAGCTAATGGCATCGGCATGGATCTCCCCGTCTTCGAGTTCCAACCCGTTCGCGATCTTTTCCATATCTTCGATGGCCACCTCTTTGTCCAACCAGACATGGTAGATCTTCTTCTTCTTGTACGAGGGATGCGTCAGTTTCGACGCCAGGTCGCCATCGTTGGTCAGAAGGAGTACGCCGGTGGTGTTGCGGTCTAAGCGTCCTACCGGGTAGATCCGCTCCTTGCAGGCGTTCTTCACCAGATCCATCACCGTCCGGCGTTCCTGCGGATCGTCGGAAGTGGTCACGGTATTCTTCGGCTTGTTCAGCACGATGTAGACCTTGCTTTCGATCTGTACGGCACGTTCCTGGAACAGTACCTCGTCCTGGCGCGTAATCTTCGTCCCCAGCTCGGTGATCACCTGTCCGTTCACCTTGACGACGCCTTTCTGTATAAACTCGTCCGCTTCACGCCGTGAGCATACGCCCGCATTGGAAAGGAACTTGTTCAGGCGGATCGGTTCGTTCGGATCGGCCAGTACCTCTTTGTACTTCAGCTGTTTCTGGAAATTGTACTTCGCGTTCGGATTGTAATCGTTCGTCCGGCGCTGTTGCGGCCGCCGGTTCGGATCGTAGCCGCCGCCACCGCCGCGGTTGTTGCCGTAAGAGGGGCGTCCGTCTCCGCGGTTGTCATAAGGCCTCCGGTTGTCGTAGGGATTGCTCCTTACGTCGCCTACGCGGGGCCTCCGTTTCTTCACGCCGTCGCCCGACATGCCCTCTCCCGACGGTGTGGCGGAATAGGCTTTTGCCGGCCGGTTGTCATAATTCGCCGGACGGGGGCGGTAGGGGCGTTGATCGTTGTTCCCATACTGCCGTTGGTCGTTGCCGTACTGCCGCTGATCGTGGCCATACTGCCGCTGGTCATTCCCATACGATGGACGCTGGTCATAACTGTTGCCGTATGACGGACGATTGTTCCCATACGAGGGCCTGTTGCCGTAATTGTCGCGGTTGTTGCCGTACCCACGGTTATTCCCTCCATCCCTGTTGTCATACTGACGGGGATGGGGAGCAGGCCGTTCTCCGTAAGACCGGTACCCACCGCGATCATCCTGCGGCCGGTTGTTGTACGGTCTACGTTCATAGTTCCCTTCAGGCCGGTTGTATCCTTGAGTGTAAGGTCTTCTTCCCCCTTCCTGATCCGTGTTTTCCCTTCGGATACTAGGTATCACTTTCTTAGGGCGTGGCTGAGATTCTGCTCTTTCTTCTGTACTCATTGTTGTAAAATAATATAAATTAATACTAACTACTTTTGTAACCTCCCGGTTACCAAACGTTTTTGTTTAACACTTTAAATACCTGTATAATTATGTGGCGAAACCGCCCTTAATTCACTTTTTACCTCCTCACTTATCGCAAGCCCATCTATAAATGTGTGGATAGCCTGTTCGGTAATCTCCTCATTTGTCCGGGTCAACGCTTTCAGCGCCTCGTATGGCTCAGGGTACCCTTCGCGCCGGAGGATCGTCTGAATACCCTCGGCGACGACAGCCCAACACTGATCCAAATCCCGTGATAAAGCCCCTCTATTCAATAACAATTTATCCAACCCTTTTGTTGCGCTCTTGAACGCAATTTCGATATGCGCCATCGGAACGCCGATGTTCCTCAACACCGTAGAGTCCGTCAGATCCCTCTGCAGGCGCGAAACGGGCAGCTTCTGCGCCAAATGGCCCAACAGGGCGTTGGCCAACCCGAGGTTGCCCTCCGCATTTTCAAAGTCGATGGGATTCACCTTATGCGGCATGGCCGACGATCCGATCTCGCCCGGCCGGATCTTCTGCTTGAAATAGTCCATCGAAATGTATTGCCAGAAGTCGCGCGTAAGATCGATCAGGATCGTATTGATGCGCTTCAGGCCATCGAAAACGGCGGCCAAATGGTCGTAGTTGGATATCTGGGTCGTATACGCTTCCCGCGACAACCCCAGTCTTTCGTCGACAAACCGGCGCCCGAAAGCGCTCCAGTCATACGCGGGATAGGCGATCTTGTGTGCGTTGAAATTGCCGGTCGCCCCTCCGAACTTCGCCGACAGGGGAACGGCTTTCAGCAATGCCGCCTGCTGCTCCAGGCGATAGGCAAACACCATCACCTCCTTGCCCAGCCGGGTAGGGGAAGCCGGTTGCCCATGCGTTTTGGCCAACATGGGGATCTCTTTCCACTCCTCCGCATACCCTTTCAGGCGGTCGATTACCTGTTGCAGTCCGGGGTAATACACCTCCGCCAACGCCTCTTTCAACAGCAGCGGCACCGCCGTATTGTTGATATCCTGGGAGGTCAGCCCGAAATGAATAAATTCCTTGTACCCCTGCAAAGCGAGCCGGTCGAACCGCTCTTTGATGAAATATTCCACCGCCTTTACGTCATGGTTCGTCGTCTGTTCGATCTCTTTGATGCGTCCGGCATCTTCCAGGGAAAAGTCGCGGTAGATCGCCCGAAGCCGCTCCCTCCACGCTTCCGTCGCCAACGGATTCAGTTGGGGTAAAAACTCGGCTAAAGCGATAAAATACTCTATCTCAACCCGTACTCTGTACTTGATCAGGGCATACTCTGAAAAGTAAGATGATAGTATTTCAGTCTTATTTCTGTACCTTCCGTCTACAGGCGAAATCGCTGTCAGTGTTGATAACATCGTTTATTCATTCGTTCAAGGCACAAAGATAATCATTTATCCGGAAAACGGATCAGAATTTTCAGAATTAAAGAATTTTCAGGATTAACGTTTCGACAAGCTCCTCCACCAGGGGCGGGGCGCTATCCCGGCCACTTAATTTTCAGGCGATTGTGATTCGTCGTCATTATAAGTACCCAATAAACCAGGTTTATCAAAAAGGGAAATGACGGCGATTGCGTGATTTACAGCCGATTATAATCAAATAGTACCCGTCATTGCGAACGCAGTGAAGCAATCCAGAGGTGGGACACACAGACGCACCTCTGGATTGCTTCACTGCGTTTATAATGACGAGAATTTACAATCGGCTAAAAATCAATCAATTCTCGTCATTTCCCCTTTTTGATAAACGCAGTTTATTGGGTACTCGCAATGACGTATACTATTTGATTTTCAGTCGATTGCGATTCGTCGTCATTGTGGGTAGGGGCAGACCTGCGTGTCTGCCCTTATCCATCGAACAATGACGGGCACTGCTTTTATGTAATCGTCTGGAAATCATGCAATCGCCGTAATTTCCCTTTTTGATAAACCTGGTTTATTGGGCACTTATAATGACGAGAATTTACAATCGGCTAAAAATCAATCAATTCTCGTCATTTCCCTTTTTGATAAACCTGTTTATTGGGTACTCGCAATGACGATTTCCCTTTTTGATAAAAAGAGACTCTTTGAAATAAAATAGCGACAATTTGAATTGCACACAACATTCAATTTCAAATATTTATTTATATCTTTGCCCTCAATCTGGTCG
>JAISRY010000165.1 GCA_031273385.1 Tannerellaceae bacterium
GAAAGAAAGAGGGACGCAAGGATTTCCGTATGCCGTTCCGCCCCGACCATGGCATACGGATCATAGACGACTATTTGCGCACGGCCAACCCCGGCTATCCCTTATACGGACGGATGAAAGGATTGGCCGAAATAGGCGGCATGCAACAGGCAATAGAGCGCATGTTGAAAGAAACAAATCATTAATTTCCATATCATAATGAAAACAACGTATTCTATTCTACTCAGTGGCGGTTTGCTCATGTTGAACGCATCCTGCACAACTAAAACAGGGAACGCCCCCAGCGGCACAGTGACGTTAATCACCCTCGATCCGGGGCACTTCCATGCCGCATTGGTACAGAAAGCCTCGTATCCCCAAGTGGATAAAAACGTCTATGTCTATGCTCCAGAGGGAGATGACCTGCGGGAACACCTGGCAAAAATAGACGGCTATAACAACCGCAAGGAAAATCCCGCCCAATGGAACGAAATCGTATATACCGGCGCTGACTACCTCGAAAAGATGTTGTCCGAAAAAAAGGGAAACTTGTTAATTACCGCCGGCAATAACGAAAAGAAAACCCATTACATCGAGCAAGCCGTATCCAACGGCATCCATGTACTGGCGGATAAACCGATGGCGATAGACGCCGGCGGCTTCGAAAAGCTGAAAGCTTGCTTCGATATCGCCGCCCGTAACCATGTCCTACTCTACGACATCATGACCGAACGCTACGAAATCACCACCATCCTGCAGAAAGAGCTTTCCCTCTTCCCCGAAGTCTACGGAGCGCAGGAGAAAGGAAGCCCCGGCGATCCGGCAATCGTAAAGGAGAGCGTACACCACTTTTTCAAGACCGTATCGGGTCATCCGTTGAAGCGTCCGGCCTGGTTTTTTGACACAAAACAACAGGGCGAAGGAATTGTGGATGTCACCACGCACCTGGTAGACCTTGTCCAATGGGAAGCCTTTCCCGGACAGGTGATCGACTACCGCACCGACATCCGTTTGCTGGATGCAAACCATTGGCCGACAACGCTGTCGCGTGAACAGTTTAAAGAGGCGACAGGCCTTGATGCCTACCCCGCATACCTGCAGGAAAACGTATCCGGCGACACCCTGTCGGTCTTCGCTAACGGCAATATCTTCTACACGATCAAGGGAATACACGCCAAAGTATCCGTTATCTGGAATTATACCTACCCGCAGGGTGGCGGCGACACACACTATTCCGTCATGAAAGGCAGCAAAGCCCATTTAATCATCAAACAGGGAAAAGAGCAAGGCTATAAACCGGCGCTGTTTGTGCAAGCCGTACACGACGACGCCTCCGCATCAACGTATGAAAAGGCTCTGCAGCATGCCATACAGACGATAGCCGACCGCTACCCCGGCATCAGCCTGAACAAAACAGGAGACAATCTGTGGGAAATCAACATCCCCAGCCAATACCACAACGGCCACGAAGCCCATTTCGGCCAGGTAACGGAAGCATTCCTGGGCTACCTGGAAAAAGGCGCACTCCCCGAATGGGAAGTCCCCAATATGCTCACCAAATACTACATCACCACCCAGGCTCTCGAGCTGGCTCAAAAGAATTAATTTTGGTTTTCGGGTAGTTCCAGGGCTTGATAGAGCAGTTTGCTGTCGATGAAGCTGCGTACCATTACGCCGTCATTTCCGAAGTAGCTGCGTTTGTGCGTCTTTTTGTGCGGCAATTTCCCGATTTGTTCGACGGTGGTCTTTGCGTATTGGTCTTTATCCATGGTGATGGGGAGGGAGGGGAGTTCCGTTAAGCCGATCGCCTGGAATTGAAAGGCGCCTCCGTCTACTTCGGCTTTTAGGATGAGTCCCGGCAGGCCATACAGTTTCCAGGGGCCGTCCGGTAGCGGTATTTCGGGGGCGAACCAGGCGGCGTAGGTTCTTCCCTTGAATGTCGTTCCGGCTTTTTGGCAGGTATAGCCTAAGATGGTCGCCGTATCTTCCGATAGTGTCCAGGCTTGGGGAGGGATATGCTCTGTCGCCTTGTACATCGTCACGTTGTCTCCGTCTATGATGGTGATTTCCTGCTTCTTTTTGCTCTTGTATAGCTTGGCGGTTTCGCCTTTCGGGGGGACTTCGCGGTAAATGCCTCCCTCCTTTTTCAGCGCTTCCATATCCACCCTGTCCGCACGCTCATCATCCATGATCTTGATGAGCCTTACGCTCTTTCTCAGCCCCCTGCCGCTTTCCGAATACAGCGAATCCCTCACATAGCGGTTGTAATCGTAGTACAGCGAATAGTTCGTCCCGACATCCAGCGTGAATGTGTCCGTCACCTGTATGCTTTCCCCCTCGTTCGTTGCATGTTGGGTAAACGTATACCAGCAACGAATCATAGCCTCGTCCAACTTCTCTTTCTTCAACTTTCCCTGGCTTCTGTCCATCATGCCCTTTGTTACGGCCAACTGAGCGTATGCGCCCTGCGCTGAGAGGAGAATGAGCAAGGCGACTGTTTTTTGTTTTTTAGTCATCATGTATTTAATTATTAGTAGTTCAATTCTTCTATTTTGGAGGTTATCTTGCTGATGGCTTCGTGCAGCTGCTCTTCGGGGAGGATGACGTTGAAGTTGTCCCAGAAAGCATGGTCGTAGGTGAATCGGGTATCTGAAAAGATCGTCCTCGACGGTAAGACGTCGCCCTGTACGAAGCGGTTGACATCCGTTGTGTCGATCTTTCCGGTGACCATCTCGAACCATAGATGGATCGTTGTCGATCCCAGCAGTTGCCGCTTTTTCCTGACCTTAAAGGAGAGGTCGCCCCGTACGTGATTGATGTAATAGGCGCCGTTCCATGGTTTGTAGGAGATGGTATAGGCGATCCGTTGCGGGGTGATCTTCAGGTGGCGGCTCTTTTTCTCGATGAACATGCCGGCGGCTTTCGCGACGTAGGCCGGGTTGACCTCGAAACGGGCGGATATCAGTGCGCCGTTTTCGGGGTCGACGTATAGCTCCCCACAGAAGAGCGGCGTTTTGACCTCTTTCCTTTGCTCGAAGTAGATGACGTTCGCCATGCGGTCGTCGATAAAGGTGATGTCAACGTGCGTATAGTGGTAGAGGTGCATCTCCTCTTCCGACAGGAACGCGGGGAGGTGCTTGACCATGTCGAGCGTCAGGCTGGCGTTGATGCCGGCTTTTATCTTGGCAATCAGCGTGTCTTTCTCCTGCTCATTGCTGATGCGACGCATTTTGAGGAGCTTGACCTGGTCGGATTCCGTTTGCCCGAACGCCGTTTTGTAGACCTTAAACACAGCCTCCGTCAGGTTGACGACCCCCTTTTTCTTCTCCACTCCCTCGCGGTAAAAGGAGGTCAGGTAGACGGCGTCGGCGGCGTAGTTTTGCGGCCGTTTATCGAGCATCTCGCGAAGCAGTTTGAGCGGGTTGACCAGGCGGACGACCACCTCCTGTAGCGGGATCACTTTCGGGTCTAACGAAATGACGTTGTTTTGCCCCGTCAGCGCGTCGCTTTCTATCTCCAGCGGCTGGTAGCCCAGGTGGGAAAACTGTACCGGCGACTGCCGGAGCGAGTCGGGCAGGCGGAGGCGGAACTCCCCGTTGAGGTTGGCGACCGTCCCGATCGCCTCCCTCACGACGCGCAAGGAGGCGAACGGGACGGGCTCTTTCGTATACCGGTCGATCAACAGGCCATTGATCGCGAAGTAGCCTGTCGATGCGCTGTCTCCGCCGGTGGTTTCCGCCTGGCCGGCGGTTGCCGGTAATTGAAGCAGGATATGGCTTCCGATCACACGCAAGATCAGGCGGCTGTTTCCGGTAATGTCGTAAATGGCCTGGCGGATGGTATAATCGCCCTCTTTGATCCTGACGGCCTGTTCGTTATCGACTGCCCGGCTGTCGTAGATGAAGAAATAGCCGGAGCGGTCGGTGACCTTTTCCAGCAGTTGGTAGACCGTCCCTTTGGACTTGGGCAGGCGAATCACCCCGTTTAACGGATCATCGTCTTGCGCCCCTGCCGGCATCGCCGCTAAAAGCAGCCATCCGGAAAGGCAACAGGCCAGTAAACGGGAAGCGGGCGGTTTCATCTCCATCGTGTGCGGGGGGTTATTGATCCATAATGAGTAGGACGCCGTTTTCTTTCACATACCTCAGGTTAAAGGCGGCGCAGAGCAGCCGGGCGATCGCTTCGGGCGAATCGTCGGAGAGCGTCACGGTGAGCAGGCGTTCCCCCGGCAGGGGGGCTGCCTCGAGGCGTATGCCGGATGCCCTTTTGTTGACGATGCGGAGGATATCCGCCAGCTTCTCATCCTTGAACTTCATCAGCTCCGTCATACGGGCGAACTGGCCGGCGTCTGTCGTGGGGGCTACCTCCAAGATGTTTGACGAGAGGGTGGCCGTTTCGCCCGCCCCGACGGAAAGCGTCTGCCGGCTTCCTTTCAGCGTCACCACGACCTCTCCCCGCTGAACGGAGAGTCCAACGGGGCGGCCCTCCCCGCTATTCACGTGGAAAGCCGTCCCGCGTACTTCGATCCGCAGCTGTGGCGTTTCGACATAGAACGGGCGTTTAGGGTTCGCCTCGATGTCGAACAGGGCGTTTCCGCGTAGCGTGACCTCCCGTTTCTCCTCGGAAAAATGGCGCGGATAGTGCAAATGGGTATTGTCGGCCAGGTAGACGACCGAGCCGTCTTCGAGCGTAGCGGCCAGCGTGGCCGCCCCCTCTTCATTATATAGGGTAAGCAGGGGGCTGTCTGTCGATGAGTTGCCGTCTGTGAGGCGCAATACCATCACCGTTGAGAGGCAAAGCAGGGCAATGGCTGCCGCCGCCCATCCCACCGTTTGGAGGCGGGGAAACCGCGCCGTTTTCTTATCCGCTATGCCGGCGAGCAGCCCGTCCCGCTCCAGGCGGGCGTACAGCAGGCGCCATGCCTGGTCGCTGTCGTTGTTATGTCGTTGAGTCATACGATGTGTATATAGCTCTCCACCTCTTTTCGTAGTGTTTGAAGCGCTTTGCTCATTTCGGCTTCGATCGTTTTGACGGAAAGGGACAGTTCGGCGGCTATCTCTTCATATTTCTTTCCTGCAAAACGGTGCATCCGGAAGATGCGCAGTCGGCGTTGGGGGAGTTTACCCAGCGCACGCATGATGATATCTTGTAGCTCTTTGTATTCCAGCAGATCCTGTGGGTCGGAAGAGGCCGCTTCGCTGTGGTTGGCCAATACCGCCTCGCGGTGACGGCTGCATACCTCGCGGTGTTCGCAATATTGCAGCGACCGGTTGCGTACGGCCCCATAGAGGTAGTTTTTGATCGAATGGAAAATCCGTATCCCCTCCCGCTCTTTCCAGAATACATAGAAGACCTCCTGCACAATCCCTTTCGCCGCCTCCATCCCGCCGGTAATGCCGACGGCATAGAGACAAAGGGGGGAATAATAAAGATGGAAAACAGCCTCGAAAGCCTGGATGTCGCCCTCTTTGATCTTCTTGAGTATGACAGGATCGTTTAACATAACTGCGCAATAGAATGATTAACCGGTTTCAAATGTACAAAAAGAAGTTGAGAAATTTATTTTCGTTGTTTCTTTAATTTATTCACAGCCGATTCCAGCGACTCGGTAGGCTCGATGATATTGTACGCCCCCCAGAAATCGTCGTCCAGGAAGTCCGACACCTTGTCCGACAACGACTGCGTGGGCTTGAACGCCTCCTTGCGCGGTATGCCCTGGCTATGCTCCGGGCGGCTGTCGGTGACCACCATTTCGGAAACGATCGTGTAATTCGTGGCGAACAGCTTCCGCTTCCAGTCGCACTTGAAATGCACCTCATTGCGGATATAGCTCAAATAGGTCAGGCTGTCGCGATCGGTATAGGAGACCAGGAAAGAGACCTCCAACGGCCTGAAATGCAGTCCGAACGGCTTTTTCCTCAGGATCGCCTGCGTAGCCTTGTTGCGGTCGTCCATACTGAGGAAAAACTCCGCACGGGTAAACGACAACCGCTCCTTGTCGATATACAGCTTGCCATAGTACAGGGCGTAGGGAAGGATCGCCTGCGGCGTAAAAGCGATGACATATTGCGGACGGCTGTCTATCATCACCGACTCCTCCATCTGGTAGGTATAGTAATAAAGCGTCTCCATATCGAGCAGCACCTCCGGATTCTTGACGATATCGACATAGATGGAGAGGTTAGGGCCGCCGAGCAGCTTGACGATCAGCGTATCGTTTTTCTTCTGGCTGAGCAGCGAGCGCCCTTTGAGTATCTGCACGCGGTCGCGCTCGATCTGCTCGCTATAGGGCGTCTTGTAGATATCAATGATCGCCTCCGAAATGTTGATATAACGGCGTCCCTTGCGGGCGGTCTCGCGGTAAAACCCGGTGAGCATCGTCGGCTGCCGGCTGTAATTGACGGCAATTTTCTTGATGGCCTCCTCGACGATATACTGCGGGTTACGCGCCCGGATAACGACTTCGTCCAACAAATTCACGCTGGGCGCCAGCATCACCGTACAGTCCTCCACATCTTTCCCCGACAGGGGAATCGAAGCGTTCAAATACCCGATATGCGACACCTCGACCCTTTTCACCCCCTCATAATCCTTTATCTTGATAGCAAATTCGCCATCCGCATTGGTCACCGTCCCGACATTGCTCCCCGGAACCGACACATTCACATACTCCAGCGTCTTCTTGCTCTTCCGGTCTTTGACCACCCCGCTGACGGTAATATAATCCCCGCCCTCCTGCGCCCAAAGCCCCGAAACCCCCAACGCCAACAAACACCCCACCACCAACAAACACCTCGTCTTCATACCTGTTTCTCCTCTCTTATTTAATGAATGAATAAAACGTATAGATTACTATACTATGATCGTTCAGGAAAGAAATACCCTATGGATAGGGTGTCAATATGACTTAATTCTGAATCAGAATTTACAGAATTATAGAATTTACAGAATTAAACAAGGGGAAACGAGACTGGTACCCGTCATTTTCAATTGCTTCATTCTGCAAATTCTATAATCCTGTACATTCTGATTCAGACATGTTTATAATGACGACGAATCATAATCGTGTGAAAATCAAATAGTATCCGTCATTGCGAGTACCCAATAAACCAGGTTTATCAAAAAGGGAAATAACGGCGATAGCAATCCCGTTAGGGGGGACCGAGCGCAAGCAAGAACGTCATGTCGACCGAGCGCAGCGAGT
>JAISRY010000183.1 GCA_031273385.1 Tannerellaceae bacterium
CTGCGGGTTGGTTTCCCATTTAATGATATAGTTTCCAATATCATCCCTCTGACAAATAGCGCGTATTTCCGGTGTATGCGAATGACAGGCCGGTAAGGTCAGTATAACTGTCAACAAACAAAATATCCTTACAAACATGTTGAGGCTCCTCTTTGCATTTCTCGCAAAAATAGCGATAATTCGCCATCCTTGTTCCGCCATTAATGATATTTAAGACTGCCCGGCATACCTGGAGGCAAAGTCTTTGGAGATGTAATTGTCATAACTCAGGCAAACTTCCGTCGCCAGATCCATCCCGCACCGGATGATCTTTCCCCACTCCTCTTTTCCGAGCTGAGGCAAATCGTCGCGGCGGATACCATACTTCAACAGGCCGTAGACCAGGCCTGCATTGAAATTGTCGCCCGCCCCGATCGTGCTTACGGGGGAGAGCATACGAGACTCGAACCGTTCGCGGAACGCGGGGGTGAAAAGGCTTGCCCCGCCCGCGCCATGCGTGGAGACGAAAAGGGGGCAATAGAACTGAACGTGTTCGGAATAGGCGTGTCCCATGTCGGTGTCGCCGAAAAGATGGAAAAAGTCTTCGTCCGAACCGCGCACAATATCCGCATACCCGAAATTGTCGAGAACGGTAGGGGTCAGCCGGATAGCTTCATGCGCGTGCGCTTTACGGAAGTTCGGGTCGTAATAAATAAGGGCTTTCCTTTCCCGCGCATAGTCCAGCAGTTCCACGATCTGCTCCCGTAAGGCGGGGTTCAGCGCATAGTATGAGCCGAATATCAGGATGTCGTCTTCCTCGATCCCGGGCAATGGGACGGCCAACCGCTGCTCGGGGTAATCGTTGTAAAACACGTAATCCGCCTGCCGCTCTTCGTTCAGAAAGGCCAGCGATACGGGGCTTTTCCGGTCGGGATAGCGGTCGAGGTATCCGGTGGGGATGCCGTTTTCTTCCATAAACCGGAGGATCATGCCGCCCACGGGATCGTTCCCCAGTTCGCTGATAAAAATACCCGGAACGCCCAACCGCCTGAGGGAGACAAACCCGTTGAACACCGAGCCTCCGGGGTTAGCGCGGTACGGCGCCCCGTCTTTAAAAAGGATATCCAGAATGGTCTCTCCAACGCCAATGACTTTTCTCATACCGCCCTGTTTTTATTCATGTTCGCTTTGCTTGCGGCTTTTCGAGCCTAAATACCCGCCATGATGCCGCTTGGCATAATCCTTATTCGTAAACCGGATGCGGTTCATCGTGTTCACCACCAGTATATCGCCGATGACGGTCATAACGGTGGTCGACGTCGTAGGCGTCAGCCCCAGGATACAGACCTCTTTAGGCGCACCGGTGAGCAAACAGACGGTAGCTTGTTGGGCTAATTCGCTGTCGGGGTTGCCGGTGATGACAATGAATTTCATATCGGCGGCCAGTCCGCGCGTCAGCTCGACCAGCTCGGTCAGTTCGCGTGTCTTCCCTGAGTTGGAAATCAACAACATCAGGTCGTTCTCCCTTATAATCCCCAGGTCGCCATGCTGTGCTTCGCTGGGATGGAGAAAGAACGCCGGCGTTCCCGTAGAACTGAATGTCGTAGCGATATTCATGGCGATCTGCCCCGCTTTCCCCATACCGCTGGTAATGAGCTTCCCATTCCTGTTGTGTACATACTCAACGATAAGGCCGACCGCCTCCTCATACCCCGCCGTAACAGGTATATTCAAAACCGCCTCGGCCTCCTGCCGCAAAATATGTTTTATGTCGTTGACAACCATCGCTTTTTCCCTATTAAGATGATACATAACGTGAATTTTGTCACAAAAGTACCCATTTCCAGGCAGGAATCACATGAATGACGGTACTATTTTCGTGAATAATGGTTTCTTCATCCCAAGTCACGATCTCAAGCCGCTCTAAAGCATATCTTTCCGATAGTTTTAACAGGGCTTTTACCTCCCTCTGCCTGGTACTTTCGCCGCTCATACCGTAAGAGACCTGTATAGCCCTGTGCGCTTGCGGGATAAAGAAATCGACTTCTACATTTTTGTGGTAAAAATACAACTCGTCCTTATATCTTTTTTTCAACTCTATGGCGACCAGATTTTCCAATAATTTGGTTTCCGGATCGAATAAAAAGATGGTCAACAACCCGTTGTCGTAGAAATATCTTTTTTTGGATGTCTCCTTATCGCTCAGCTTATCCGAATAGTTGGAAACGCCGAATATCAGATAGGCATCCGACAGGGATTGCAGGTAATCGACAAGCGTATTGCGGGCAATGGTGGCTCCGGTGGAATCGACAATATGTTTCAGCCGGGCAAGGGAGGTGGGCTGCATGACACTTTCCGACAACTTTTTCACCAATACGCGAATCGCACTTTCGTTTCTGATTTCATTCCGGGAAATAATATCTCCCAACAGGATTTTCTGATACAGCGAATTTAACCAACTGCGCTTGTCTCTGAAGAGGAACAGTTCGGCAAATCCGCCATAATAGAAATAATCGTGAAACAACTTCACCACTTGCCGGCGCGTGTCGGTATATTCCCAATTCCGGCCTAAAACAAGCTGGTGGAAAGACAAATACTCCCTGAAAGAAAACGGGAATACTTCTTGGGCGATAAACCTACCTCCCAGTGTCGTATAAATCTCGCGGCTAAGCATTTTGGCATTGCTGCCGGTGATAAACACGCGGTATTTCGAATCAGCCAACCGGCGGGCGAATTTTTCCCACCCGGCAATATTCTGAATCTCATCTAAAAATATCAACGGTTGACCGTCATACATTTCCTTGTAACAGACAAGGAACAGATCCAGCTCTTCGGCTTTCACGGAGGCAATACGTTCATCCTCAAAATTGATAAACAGGATGTCTTCCATCGAAGCCTGCCCTGCCTCTACCAGACTTTGTATATGTTGATACAA
>JAISRY010000036.1 GCA_031273385.1 Tannerellaceae bacterium
ACGATGTCTACGTTGTGAAGCAGGAAAGGCTCGTCGCCTTGCAGGAAGCGGGCGGCATGTTTGATCGCCCCGCCTGTATCGAGCAGGTAATCGCGTTCGTCGGAGAGCTGGATTTTCACGCCGAACTGATCATGCGCATCCAGGAAGTCGATGATCTGTTGCCCGTGGTGATGGATATTGATGATGATCTCGCGGAAACCCGCCGCTTTCAGCTTCAGGATCAGGTGTTCCAGCATCGGTTTTCCGTTCACCGGAAGAAGCGCCTTGGGGGTATGGTCGGTCAACGGCTTGAGGCGCGTGCCCAAACCGGCGGCAAATATCATGGCTTTCATCTGCTATTTCGTATTAAATCGCTGTTCCATATTCTGTTCCCTGTGGGTGAGGTGAACGTTGACCCCGAATGTGGCGTGCAGATGCTCCGCCAGTTTCTGCGCCGAATAGACCGAGCGGTGTTGCCCTCCGGTACACCCGAAACAGACCATCAGATGGGTGAATCCCCTGTCTAAATAACGCTTCACCGAAGCGTCGACGATGGGGTAAACATGATCGAGGAAAAGGGTGATCTCCCCCTCTTTTTCCAGGAATTGCACTACCGGCTCGTCCAGTCCGGTAAAGCGGTTGTAGCGTTCATATTTCCCGGGGTTGTTGATCGCCCGGCAATCGAAGACGAAGCCCCCGCCATTCCCCGTCGGGTCGTGGGGAATCCCTTTCTTATAGGCGAAACTGACAATCCTGACCTCCAGCGTTCGTCGCCGGATATCGTCCGAAAACTGCTTCAGGCCGGTCAGTTCGCGCAACACGGCGCACAGGTAGGGGTATTCCGTATAGCCCTCGTCCAACAGCCGGCGTAAGTTGTTGATGGCAAAGGGGACGCTTTGTATAAAATGGGGTTTCTTTTCAAAATATCCCCGGAAACCATACGCCCCCAGTACCTGCAATGTCCGGAAAAGCGTAAAGTGGCGCAGCTGCCTGACAAACTCTGTTTTATCCACCGGCATATAGCCGCTCAACGCCTGCATGTAGCCGTCCAGCAGTTGCGCACGCAAATCGTCGGGGAAGTTCGCTTTGGCCTGCCAGAGGAAAGAGGCTACGTCGTAATAGAGGGGCCCTTTCCGCCCTCCCTGGAAGTCGATAAACCAGGGTTCATCCCCTTTTATCATGACATTGCGGGACTGGAAATCCCGGTACATAAACGTGTCCGGCTGATTGTGCAGCAAGAGGCCGCTCATTTTCTGGAAATCGTCTTCCAGCCTGTCTTCCAGGAACTCCAGGCCTGTTGCTTTGAGGAAGCAGTATTTAAAATAATTCAAGTCCCATAAGACCGAACGCCGGTTAAACTCGGCCTGTGGATAGCATTGGGAGAAATCAAGCCCCTCGGCGCCCTTGACCTGCAAAGAGGGGAGGAGGGCGATCGTTTTATGCAGCAAGCGGCGCTCCTCTTCATCATAGACGCCACTTTTGCGCCCTCTTTCAATGGCGTCAAACAGCGATTGGTCGCCCAAATCTTCCTGCAGGTAAAACGCCTGGTCGTCCGAACGGGCATAGACCTTCGGGACGGGCAGCCCCTTCTCGCCGAAGTGGGCGGCCAGGTAAAGGAAAGTCCTGTTCTCATCCCGGGAGAGGCCGTTTACGCCGATCAGGGTTTCCCCGCCTGTCAGCCGGAAATAGCGCCGGTTGGATCCCGATGAGGGCAACTCCACGATCCCCGTCGCACGCCGGCCTGTATGGGAATAATAGAGTTTTTGTAATTCGTCAGTTATCATATTTCGTCAAATTATACCGCGAAGGTATGCTTTAACGGACAAATGACAATAGCGTGATGAAAATTAAAATAAAGATTTCTACCTTTGTCCCTGTTTTAATGAGAGATCACTAATGAAAGGAAAGATTGATTTTCATCCAAAAGCGCTCACGGTGTTGAAAGGATATTCCCGCGAACGGTTTATTAGCGACCTGATGGCCGGTATTATTGTGGGTATTGTCGCGCTGCCGCTCGCCATCGCGTTCGGGATCGCCTCGGGGGTCAGCCCCGAAAAGGGCTTGATTACGGCGATTATCGGCGGGTTTATCGTTTCATTCATGGGGGGAAGCCATGTGCAGATCGGCGGCCCGACGGGGGCTTTTATCGTGATTGTCTATGGGATTATCCAGAATTTCGGGGTAGAGGGGCTGGCCATTGCCACGGTGATGGCCGGTATCATGTTGGTGATCATGGGTATACTCCGGCTGGGGACGGTGATCAAATTTATCCCCTATCCGATTGTCGTGGGCTTTACCAGCGGGATCGCCCTTACGATCTTTACGACACAAATGAAAGATCTGTTCGGGCTTACGATCGAAAAAACGCCGGTGGATTTTATTTCGAAATGGATGGCCTATTTTGCCGGCTTTCATACGATGAACCTCTGGCCGTTGCTGATCGGGTTATCCAGTATTGGCATGATCCTTTTGATGCCCAGGGTGTCGAAAAAGATCCCAGGCTCGCTGGTCGCCATTGTCCTGATGACGGCCGTAGCCTATTTCATGCGCCAATACCTGGACATCGACTCCATCGAAACGATTGGCGACCGCTTTACCATTAACGCCTCCCTGCCACAGCCGACACCGATCACGTTCAATATGGAGACCATCAACCGCTTGCTACCCTCCGCCTTTACGATCGCCATGCTGGGAGCGATCGAATCGCTGCTTTCCGCAACGGTGGCCGACGGCGTCACGGGCGACAGGCACCACTCGAATACCGAACTGATCGCGCAGGGAGCAGCCAATATCGTCGTCCCCATTTTTGGCGGTATTCCCGTGACCGGAGCCATCGCCCGTACCATGACCAATATCAATAACGGGGGACGCACGCCGGTAGCCGGTATCATCCATGCCGTCGTCCTGTTGCTGATCCTGCTTTTCCTGGGGCCGCTGACCAAACATATCCCGATGGCCTGTCTGGCCGGGGTACTGATTATCGTCTCCTATAACATGAGCGAATGGCGCACATTCCGCTCCTTACTGAAAAACCCGAAAAGCGATATCTCCGTCTTATTGGTGACTTTTTCCCTGACGGTCATTTTCGACCTGACGATAGCCATCGAAATCGGCTTGCTGATCGCCATGTTCCTGTTCATGCGGCGTGTGACGGAGACGACGCGCGTATCGGTTGTCCGCGACGTCATCGACCTGTCCAACGAAAGCGAGACTCAACCGGCAGAAGAAAAGCTCATCCTCCCCGACAAGGTGGAAGTATACGAGATCGACGGCCCATTCTTTTTTGGTATTGCCAACAAGTTCGACGGCGTGATGCAGACACTGGGCGACAAACCCAAAGTCCGCATTATCCGTATGCGTAAAGTCCCCTTCATGGACTCTACCGGACTGCACAACCTGGAGAGCCTGCTACGCCTTTCCCAATCCGAAAACATCCACCTCATCCTCTCCGGAGTCAACCACGAAGTACGCCGTATCCTCTCCAAATCAGGCTTTGACCATAAAATCGGCGCAGAAAACATCTGCAGCAACATCAACGAAGCCCTCTCCGCCGCAAAAAAAATCGTCGAAAAATAGCACGGAACCCCA
>JAISRY010000220.1 GCA_031273385.1 Tannerellaceae bacterium
CTACGAACGGAAACGGTTGAGAGACCTTTACTTGAACTCCTGAAGAAACTCATGCAGGATGAACGCCTGAAGCATTTCAACCTTGTCGGGGGTACGGCGTTAGCCCTGTATATGGGGCACCGGAAAAGTATTGACCTGGATTTCTTTTCACAAGAAGAATTTGATACGGATGACCTGGAATCATACCTTTCTGAAAAGTATAATTTCAATATGGGTGATACGGAAAAAAAATCAAGAGCGACTCTGATTGGCTTTATTGACGGTATAAAGGTGGATTGCATCTCTTATCATTATCCTTTTGTCGAACCGGTCAATGTCGTGGACGGCGTACGTATGTGTTCCATGGTTGATATAGCCGCTATGAAACTAACCGCCATCTCTCAAACAGGAACGAGGTTGAAAGATTTCATAGACGTCGCTTTTCTGTCTACCAGGATGTCTTTTAACGATATGCTGGGCGCTTTTGAAATAAAATATCCGAATACGAATAAGTACACTGCAATAAAAGGCTTGACCTATTTTGACGATATTGATTTTTCCGTGAAAGTAGAGATGATTGGAGGAAAATACCGGTGGAAAGAGATTGAAAAACGGCTGCTAAGCATGGTTGATTATCCCGACAAGGTCTTTCTTTCGCCACCCTGTTTGAAAACCTGACGGAGCGGGACGAATTTATATGAAATAAGAATTAGACATAATAATATCATGACACAACACAACTTTTTAGCCATTGACATTGGAGCCACGAGCGGGCGGGCTGTGCTCGGTACTTTATCCGGTGAGAAATTCGATATGCGGGAAATACATCGTTTCCCCAATGCGATCATGGAACTGCACGGCAAATACTATTGGAATGTCTTTAGTTTGTATGAATCCATAAAAACAAGTTTTACCGCTTGCGTCCGCGAGGGGCTGGCGATCGACTCCGTAGGTATTGATACCTGGGGGGTGGACTTCGGCTATATTGCCGCCGACGGTTCCCTTTTGGGGTTGCCGCGCGCCTACCGCGACCCCTACACCGAGGGCGCACCGGAAGAATATTTCCGGATTATCCCGCGAAAAGAGGTCTATGGCCTGACGGGGATACAGATCATGAATTTCAACAGCCTGTTCCAGCTTTTCCGTGCCGGACGGGAATCGTTCGCCCCTTTACAAAGTGCGGAAAAGATCCTGTTTATGCCGGATCTGTTGTCGTACCTGCTGACGGGGAAACAGATCTGTGAATATACGGAAGCCTCTACGTCGCAACTGCTAAACCCCGGGACAAAACGCTTTGAACCCTCCTTGCTGGAAGCGGCCGGCGTGCCCCCCTCTATCGTACATCCCTTGACGATGCCCGGCACACTGATCGGGACGCTGACGGATGCGTTGGCGGCGGAGACGGGGATCGGGAACGTGCCCGTCGTCGCGGTGGCCGGGCATGACACGGCTTCGGCAGTGGCGGCCGTTCCGGCGGAGAACGTGAACTTCGCCTATTTGAGCAGCGGGACATGGAGCCTGATGGGGATTGAAGTGGACGCGCCCATCATCACGAAAGCATCCTACGATAATAACTTTACCAACGAGGGAGGTATCGAGGGTACGACGCGCTTTTTGAAGAATATCACCGGTATGTGGCTCCTGGAGCAGTGCCGGAAAGAGTGGGAAAAGGCTGGCAGGAGCTATACCTATCCCGAAATAGTGAAGATGGCGGAAGAGACGGTCTATTTCCGCTCCGTCGTCAACCCGGACGACGCCCTTTTTGCCGCTCCGCCGGATATGGCGAAAGCGATCGCCTCCTATTGCCGCGAGAGCGGACAGCCGGAGCCGGCGACGGATGCCGAGTATGTCCGTTGCATCTTTTGCAGCCTGGCGAAGCGTTACAGGGAGGTCTTGTCGCAACTGAAAGAGATGGCGCCTTTCCCGATAGACAAGCTGCATGTGATCGGAGGGGGCTCGAAGAACGCCCTGCTGAACCGGTTTACGGCCGACGCCATCGGGCTGCCCGTCATTGCCGGCCCGTCCGAAGCGACGGCCATCGGCAACTGTATGATCCAGGCTAAGGCCGCCGGACTGGTTGCCGACCGCTGGGAGATGCGCCGCCTGATCGCAAACGCATTCGACTTACAGACGTTTTTACCGCAATCATGAATAAATACATTTTTAATAACAGTGATACCATGACAAAAGAAAGCACGATTCAAGCTGCTTATGAAGTAGCCGTAGAACGTTACGCCGCATTAGGCGTGGACGTAAAGCAAGCGTTAGATAACCTGAATAGCATATCCTTGTCCCTGCATTGCTGGCAGGCCGATGATGTGAGTGGATTTGAAAGCCAGGGCGGCGAGCTGACCGGCGGTATTCAGGTAACGGGAAATTATCCGGGGCGCGCCCGTTCGATTGAAGAGTTACGCGCCGACATCAAAAAGGCGGCCTCCCTGATCCCCGGCACGCACCGGCTGAGCCTGCACGAGATTTACGGCGATTTCGGCGGAAAGAAAGTCGACCGCGACGAAGTAGAGCCGGCACACTTTGCCAGCTGGATCCAGTGGGCGAAAGAAAACGATTTCAAACTGGACTTCAACACCACCTCTTTCTCGCACCCTAAAAGCGGAGACCTGACGTTGGCCAACCCCGACGACGCGATCCGCAACTTCTGGATTGAGCACAGCAAACGCTGCCGCCTCATCAGCGAAGAGATGGGGAAAGCCCAGGGCGATCCTTGCATGATGAACCTCTGGATCCACGACGGAAGCAAGGAGGTTCCCGTCAACCGCCTCAAGTATCGCCGCATTCTGGAGCAATCCCTTGACGAAATATTTGCGACGGAATACGCGAACATGAAAGACTGCATCGAAGCGAAATTGTTCGGCATCGGCCTGGAAAGCTATACGGTAGGTTCGTATGACTTCTACCTGGGCTATGGCGCCAAGAAAGGGAAGATCGTCACGTTGGACACGGGGCATTTCCATTTGACGGAGAACGTGGCGGACAAGATCTCCTCCCTGTTGCTCTTTACGCCGGAGATTATGCTGCATGTCAGCCGCCCGATCCGTTGGGACAGCGACCATGTCGTCATCCTCAATGACGACCTGAGCGACCTGACGCGCGAGATCGTCCGTTGCAACGCGCTGGATCGTATCCATATCGGCCTCGACTATTTCGATGCGACCATCAACCGTATCGGGGCTTACGTCATCGGTTCCCGCGCGACGCAAAAGGCGCTGCTGGTGGCGTTGCTTGAACCCTCCGCCCTGTTGCAACGCTATGAGGCGGAAGGAAACTATTTCGAGCGCCTCGCCCTGCAGGAAGAGGCCAAGGGCCTGCCTTGGGGAGCCGTCTGGGATATGCATTGCCTGCAAAACGGCGTCCCTGTCGGCGAAGGCTACATTCCCGTGATCCAGCAGTATGAAAAAGAGGTGACGAGCAAACGATAAACGACGCATAACATGACTATATTGATAGGTTTATTGATTATCGCCGTCGGCAGTTTCGGGCAAAGCAGCTCGTATGTGCCGATCAACAGGATAAAGGATTGGAGTTGGGAGTGCTTCTGGCTGGTGCAGGGGATCTTTGCCTGGCTGGTTTTCCCTTACCTGGGCGCGTTGTTGGCCGTGCCTGAGGGCGGTTCGCTCTTCGGTATTATCGGATCGGCCGGTGGTAGCGTCGTATTGAAAACGATCGGCTTCGGTATCCTGTGGGGGATAGGCGGATTGACGTTCGGGCTGAGTATGCGTTACCTGGGGGTTGCCCTGGGGCAGTCGTTGGCGCTGGGCACCTGCTCGGCATTCGGGACGTTGATCCCCCCGTTGTTGCCCCAACTCTTTCCCGCGGCGGAGAAGATGACGACCATCCTGATCATTGGCGTAAGTATCGCCATTGCAGGCATCGCCGTGATCGGTTATGCCGGAGCGTTGAAATCCCAAAACATGTCGGAAGAGGAAAAGAAGAAGGCCGTAAAGGACTTTGCCTTGAAAAAGGGCTTGCTGATCGCCCTCCTGGCCGGTGTGATGAGCGCCTGCTTCGCGTTGGGGCTTGAAGCGGGGAAACCGTTGGCCGTAAGCGGCGGTAATCCGTTGTTCGAGACGCTTCCCGCCACGCTGCTGGTCACGATCGGAGGTTTCATTACCAACGCGGCCTATTGCCTTTTCCAGAATATAAGGAACGGCTCGGGGAAAGATTATTTCTCCGTTCCGGGCGCGACGTTGCTGAATAACCTGCTCTTTTGCGTCCTGGCCGGCGGACTGTGGTATTCGCAGTTTTTCGGATTGGGCATGGGCAAGAGCTATTTCTCCGATTCGCCGGTCATCCTGGCCTTTTCGTGGAGTATATTGATGTCGTTGAATGTCATATTCAGCAATGTGTGGGGCATTATCCTGAAAGAGTGGAAAGGGGTCAGCCTGCAGACGATCATCGTTTTGTCGGCAGGGATCTGTCTGTTGATCTTCTCCCTGCTTTTCCCCAACCTGTTTTAGTTTCCGCCCCGACGGGACATAAAAAAGAGGCTGCCTAAGGCGATTAGGCAGCCTTTTTGCGTCTATACGGATCCGTCCGGGCCGCTAACCGTTTTGTTTACGGCCGCCGATGGCTCCCACCAGGAAGCCGAGCGTGGAGAGCGTAAAGAAAATAGCCGGGACGATCGTGTACCAGGCCGTATTGCCTTTCCCGATCACCACGTACCAGAGCCAGGATGTAATGGCCAAACTGACTATAAGCTGGATCACTAAACATCCTGTCATGGACTTCTGCGGCCTGTCCGTATCCTGGATGTTGACGCGGCCATAACGCAACTCATTCATCCTGTATGGGAAATACTTGTCGATATCCTCTTTCGTAGGTTCGGGGGATGGGGCGTGGGATGCGTGGCAGCGCCGTTCTATGTCCGACGCTACGGTGTTGAGCTGTTCCAGGTGCCTGTCGATGGTGGCTTTGTCGGCGTTCCGGTCGTCTTCGCAGCTGCTGACGACGGAGATGGCCTTTTTGAGGATAAAAAGGTAGTTGGCGGCATCTGCCTTTTGATGCTTGGCTTCGCAAAAGGCAAGGTGGCTGTCCACCAGCTCACAGATGGCGTTGGCATACTGTTGGATGGCATAATTCAAGTCCGTCCGGTCGAGCCTGAGGCTTCTCCGGTTTTCTATCGCGAGTAAAAGCAGCGAGGCGGCCTGCCCCAACCCATCTTCAACCTTTTCGCCATTTACAGGATAGTATCCATCTATCCGCCCGAACAGGTCTTCTTTCCACTGAATACCATTCTCCCGCATCTCCTTTATGGCGGCAAGCCCTCTTTTTTCGGTGGCGTTCAGCGACCGGACGGCTTTGGGCTTATGCGCATACTGTTCGTACTCCTCCATAGAGGCCGCCATGGCACGGATCTGCTCGCACAAGTCGGAATAGATCCGCTTCATGATCTGGGGGGGAACCTTTGGGGAATGGTTGACCAGCTCCATGTTTCCATCGAGAATCGCCAACCCCTCTTCGTTTGCTTTCCGTGCGGCGGCGACATCGCCGGTCAGGAAGAAGTGCGCCTCGGACAAATTGCGCAGGGCAATGCATTTTAACTCCGGGAATGGCGCCTCGGCCGCAACCCGTTCGCAGAAATCGACAACTTCTTTTACGCGCTTCTGTTCGACGAGCGTAAGAAATGTACCGTTAATAAAATCTTTTTCCATATCCATACCTCCTAATTTATAATGGTTAGTTTCGTTGTCTTACTCTCCCCGATAAGGGCGAAAACCTCCCCGCCGCTTTCGTCTTTGCCCATTTGCCGGATGGGTTCTTCTGCCGACAGCGCCGTTTTGTAGCGCAGGCCGTCGAGAGCGTGTACGGTGATGATGCCATCGGAAAGGATGAGCAGGTCGTCTCCCTCCGCAAGGGCGGCAAAGCGGTTAGGACTCCATGCGGAACAATGCAACGCCGCATGTTTCTCCCTCTCGTTCAGGAAATCCTCTATTGTTCCGTATGTGACGAATTGATCGCTCGAGAATATGCCGTCCGGCGGGTGTTCAAAGAAGATATAGGCCTTTCCTGTCGCCGGACTGTAACACATATCTTTGATCAGCCCCCGGTCGACGGGGAAACGGCGTTCCCTGATCTTTTCTTTTAATATATGTACGCGCGTACCTTTATTTATTACCTCCATGGAATGGGCGACTGCCTCCGGCTTTCGTCCCGTTTGAAGGTCGAACCTGGTCAGCGTCAGGTGGCTGATCAGGGTCAGCGTATGGTCGCGGTTGGCTTTTACGAACAGTTGCGACTGATAGTTGAACGGCTGTGCGGCGGTTGATAATGCGCCGGCGTCGTAATCCCACAGGAACGCCGTTTTGCTGACGTGCGTACGGGGAATAATAAACAGCCCGGAGCCGTATTCGCAACAGGCGGCGACCGGCGAGGGAAGCCCTGCCCGGTGAACGGCGTTCAGGTTGGCATCCAGGAGATAGACGCCGTAGTCGGGATGCTGCTGCATGGATGCCGCGACGAAAAACGTTCCGCTAACGCCCATCACCACGACGTCGTCGCCGGTAAATTCCCTGCGTGATAAAAGGCGGCAGTCGATGGGCGAGAGCACGAACAGCACGCTGCCCCCCTTGCGCCATACCGAATAGCAAACGCCTCCGCTGCCGATGCAAAGCGAGGTGATATCCCCGTCGACGGGGAGGGATACCGCTTCGGAAACAGCCTCGTCCCCGGACAACGGCAACCGGTTCAGGCAACCGTTTACGCCCTGATACCACAACGCCTCGTTGCTTTCGAATACAAAAATACCTGTATCGCCATACGGGAGAAGATAGGAAAACGTATGCACGGCCTTGGCCATCAGGCCGGCGTCGGAGAGCGTTAGTTTGACGGCCTCCGCCGTCCCGTCTTCAAAGCCTGCCACGAGGAACGTCCCGTCGTCCGATGCCCTCAGGCTCACGATGCTTTTGGCGCTGACCGGTATGATCGTGCCGTACGGAACGAGTGATGCTGTATCGGCGACGCCTATTTTTCCCCTGCCTAAGGAGTAAAACGCCAGGTCAGCTTGTTGGGCGATGGTCACGGCGGACGTACCGGTAAACTCATGCTCCGCCACTACCCGGCAGTAAAGGCCGCTTTCTCCGGCCTCTTCCCGCGCTGCCGGAACGACGGGCAACAGGTCGGCTTTCAACCAGGGACTTTTGATTTTGCCCTCTTCCTGCGCCTGCAGGAGTTTGGCCTTTACGTCGTCCGTCCCCGACAGGTACAGCAAAGAGGGCAAAGCGTCCGGATAGGCAGACAAAAGCTGTGCGTACCGGAAAATGGCCTGCCGGTATTCCTGCGCCTTTCTTTGGGCAGTATCGCCGAGGCGGCCGTATTCTTCGAGCAGCGCGGCGATGGCCGTATGGGAACATCTGGCGGTGAGATAGGGGATGTTTTCGTACAACCGCTCTCCCTCACACTCGTCGCACGCCATCAGATGGTAGGCATATTCGGTGAGCGCACGGCCGTTACCGCTTGCAAATGAACCGTTCTTCAACGGATCGCAAAAGCTCAGGAAGCAATCCGACAGGGCTTTCTGCAGACGTGCCGCCTCTTTTGCGTACTTTGCCCTTGCCGCCAACAGGAAACTCTCATAGAAAAAGTCCGTCCTTCCCTCCCTTTGCGCCATAAAAGGGCGTACCTGGCGGAGATAAAAACGGATCGTACCACGGATTTTAAGCCCGCCGGCATCCGGGAACTTTCCGGCAAAGCAGCTTGCCAGCTCGTTTTCCGACAATCCCCGGCGGGCATGCGCCAGCAATCCGAACAGGAACGGCACGGACGCTTCCGGCGCGATCACATCATAAGCCGGGTCGCTTTCCAGGCGTCCAAGCATCGCCTCGAATGCCTCCTGTGGGGTTTCCCCATAGCGTCCGATCTGCCTGTCGAGCTGCCTGAATGTGCCGAATACCCGCAGCTCATGGAGCAGTATGTTCAGGAACAGGGGATTGTCGGCATACGGCAGGTTACAGATCGTATCAATATGGCGATCGTCCAACGCTTTGAAATAGCGGCCGAGAAAGTCGTGGATCAACCGCTCCCGCTCCTCCCTTTTCTCAAAAGGCGGCAGGGTTTCGATCGTGACGTTCTTTTCCGCCGCCACAAAGGTGTGCAGCAGCCTCTCGGAAGCGGCATCCTTTTTCAGGCTGACAATGAGTTTCAGTCCGCCGGGCAGCTTTTCCGGAAGCCACAGCAGCATTTCCAATCCTCCCTGAATCTGGTTGACGGCATCTATCAGGATAATGGCCTCCCCTTTCCGGGCGATTTCGTCCAGCAGC
>JAISRY010000226.1 GCA_031273385.1 Tannerellaceae bacterium
GATTTTTATGAGATGTATGGAGAAGACGCCGTGACGGGCGCAGATATCGTCGGGATCGTACAGACAAAAAAGGCGAACGGCTCCGGCCGGTTCATCGAGATGGCCGGTTTCCCCCATCACGCCCTGGATACCTACCTGCCGAAGCTGGTACGGGCGGGTAAGCGGGTGGCGATCTGCGACCAGTTGGAAGACCCGAAGATGACCAAAAAGCTGGTGAAACGGGGCGTTACCGAGCTGGTCACCCCCGGCGTTTCGACCAACGATACCGTCCTGAACCATAAAGAGAACAACTTCCTGGCATCGGTGCATTTCGGCAAAGAGCGCTGCGGCGTCTCTTTCCTGGATATTTCCACCGGCGAGTTCCTGGCCTCCGAGGGGACGGTGGAGTATATCGACAAGCTGCTGAACGGCTTCTCCCCCAAAGAGGTGCTGATCGAGCGGTCGAACCGCAAACGCTTTGAAGACTCTTTCGGCTCCCGTTTCCTCACGTTTGAGATGGAAGACTGGGTCTTCACCCCCGAATCCGCCGTCGAGCGGTTGTTGAAGCATTTTGAGACGAAAAACCTGAAAGGCTTTGGCGTCCAGCATATCAAACTGGGCGTTACGGCTGCCGGCGCGGTGTTTCACTACCTGGATATGACGCACCATACGCATGTGTCGCATATCCTCTCCCTCTCGCGTATCGAGGAGGACAGGTATGTGCGGCTGGACAAGTTTACGGTACGTAGCCTGGAGCTGGTCGATTCGATGAACGAGGGGGGGATCAGTTTGCTCGATATCATTGATAAAACGATCTCCCCTATGGGGTCGCGGATGCTCCGCCGCTGGGTGCTTTTCCCTTTGAAAGAGGTCAAGCCTATACAGGAGCGGCAGGATGTGGTAGACCACCTTTTCCGCCATCCGGAGATGAAAGAGCTGTTGGAAGAGCAATTGGGGCAGATCGGCGACCTGGAACGTATCATCTCCAAAGTAGCCGTCGGAAGGGTTTCGCCACGCGAAGTGGTGCAGCTGAAAACGGCTTTGCGGGCGATCGAGCCGGTGAAAGAGGCCTGCATGGCGAGCGACGAGCCCAGCCTGTGCCGCATCGGCGGACAGTTGGATACCTGCGCGGAGATCTGCGGGAGGATAGAAAAGGAGATCCACCCCGACCCGCCCGCCCTGCTCACCAAGGGAGGGGTCATCGCAAAAGGGGTCAATGCGGAGCTGGATGAACTGCGTACCATCGCCTATTCCGGCAAGGATTACCTCCTGCGGGTACAGCAGCGCGAGATAGAACGTACCGGCATTTCGAGCCTGAAAATCGCCTACAACAACGTTTTCGGGTACTACATCGAGGTACGTAATACCCATAAGGATAAAGTCCCCGCCGACTGGATCCGCAAGCAGACACTGATCAATGCCGAACGTTACATCACCGGGGAATTAAAGGAATATGAGGAGAAGATCCTCGGCGCCGAAGAGAAGATCGTAGTGCTGGAGGGGCGGCTGTTCAATGCATTGGCCAACTGCCTCACGGAATATATTTCGCCCGTACAAACGGACGCCGCCCTGGTCGGACAGCTCGACTGCCTGCTCTCTTTTGCCAAAACAGCGCAAAGCAACCGGTATATCCGTCCGCTGATCGACGAAACGGATGTCATTGACATCAAGGCAGGCCGTCATCCGGTGATAGAGAAGCAGTTGCCGTTGGGCGAATCCTATATCGCCAATGACGTCTACTTAGACAACCAACGGCAACAGATCATCATGATAACCGGCCCGAACATGGCCGGTAAGTCCGCCCTGCTCCGGCAAACGGCGCTCATTACGCTCCTGGCGCAGACCGGCTGTTTCGTCCCTGCCGGAAGTGCGCACATCGGGCTGGTAGACAAGATCTTTACGCGCGTGGGCGCTTCGGACAACATCTCTGTGGGGGAATCGACCTTTATGATCGAAATGAATGAGGCGTCGGATATCCTGAACAACCTCTCTTCCCGTAGCCTCATCCTCTTTGACGAGCTGGGACGCGGGACAAGCACCTACGACGGGATATCCATCGCCTGGGCGATCGTCGAATATATCCACGAACATACCGCCCTGCGGGCTAAAACCCTCTTCGCGACGCATTATCACGAGCTGAACGAAATGGAACGCTCGTTCAAACGGATAAAGAACTACAACGTCTCCGTAAAGGAGGTGGACAACAAGGTGGTCTTCCTCCGTAAGCTCGTCCGAGGCGGCAGCGAGCATAGCTTCGGTATCCATGTAGCTAAGATGGCCGGTATGCCGAAAAGCATCGTCAAACGCGCCGGTGAGATACTGAAACAGCTGGAGGCCGACAACCGCCAGGATGGGATCGGTAAGCCCGTAAAGGGGATCGCCGCCGCCGGCGAGGGGTATCAACTCAATTTCTTTCAGCTGGACGACCCCGTACTCAGCCAGATACGGGACGAGATAAAAAATACGGACGTCAACAACCTTACCCCCATCGAAGCCTTGAACAAACTGAGCGAGATCAAACGGATTATTACCGGAAAGTGACCGGAAAAATATTTTCCCCCCGTTCCGATGCAACGAAAAGGGAAAAAATAACATCTTTGTATGTATAAATCGTTATAAAAAGTATTCAGTATGAAAAAGACAATCTTCCTCTCTCTCTTTCTTTTCCTGATCGCTTTGGTCAATACATCATCGGTAGCCGATTATATGGGTGAGCCTTACGGCGCATACCGGCCGGTGTTTATGAAACGTGCCGACCTGGAAAATTCCGTCAGTTACCGCGACGGACGCGCGTTGACGCATCCCGGAAAGATATACAGCCGGGCGCCCTATATCTATGTGAATGAACGGTACAAAGGGGTGCATGTCATCAACAACAGCGATCCGGCGCATCCCGTCAACGAGGGCTTTATCGTGGCGCCGGGCTGTATCGACATGGCCGTGAAAGGCGATATTATGTATCTCGACAACGCCGTAGACCTGGTGGCTTTCGACCTGGTTTCTAAGAAGGTGACCAAGCGAGTGAAAAATGTTTTCCCCGTGCCGGTCGCTCCAGACAACTCCTATTATTGGATGTACGACGAGGATATGGTTCTGGTCGGATGGGAAAAGAATAAATAAACAGATAAAATAAAGACACAATGAAACATACGATACATTTTTTCCTGTATTCCCTCCTTTTCCTGCTCGCGGCATGTGACGGCAGGCATGACTCGTACTACGTGCCAGGCCAGGGCGGTGAAGCCGGAGTGGGTGGCTCCATGGCACGCTTCGCGGTATGCGGGGATTACCTTTATACGGTCGATAACAGTACGCTGAAAACCTTTGACCTCTCCGACGCCGGATCGCCGGCCTACCTGGACAGCAAGGATCAGTTCCTGGATTTCGGCGTGGAGACCATCTTCCCGATGGATACCCTCCTCTTCCTGGGCTCACAGACGGGAATGTACATCTATAACGTGACGCGCCCCGATTTCCCCCAGCAAATATCGCGCGTTTCGCATATCACGAGTTGCGACCCGGTGGTGGCCTCCGGCAAATATGCCTACGTCACCCTCAATTCCGAACACTCCTGGTGCGGGCGTTCCGTAGACGAGCTGCGCATATACGATCTTTCAGACCTGTATAACCCGCAATTGGTACGTACCGAAACCGGCTTCAAACACCCGGGCGGACTGGGTATCGACGGGAATAAACTCTTCATCTGCGACAACGGCCTGAAGATATACGACGTCTCCGATCCTCAGAAACCGGTCTGGACAGGCGACCTGAGCCATATCCGGCAGGTGGACGGGGTAGAGGCATACGACGTGATCCCCCTGAACGGCCTCCTGTTGATGGTTGGAAACAACGGGCTTTACCAGTTCGATTACCGGGGCGAAAAGATCACATTCGTCAGCAAAATAAACGTATCACCCGAAAATTAGAGCTAAATTGAATATGAAAAGAAAAGATATGATGCTTCTCCTGTGCGCGGTATGCCTCCTGATTCCTTTCCGGACGGCAGCGCAGGAGAAAACGGAAAGAACGGAAAAACCGGAACGGCCGGCGTTCAAACAGTCCATCGCCATACAGCCGCTGTATCTCCATATAAACGGCCTCCGCCTGGATTATGAGCGGCAGCTGAAAACGCCCCGCCAATGGGTGCAGGTCAGCGGTATAGGGTATTATTCGGGAAACGACGACTCCCTTTGGGGGCTATGGGCGTTTGACGACCACCGGTTCAACAAGTCCTGGGGAGCGGGCGTGGAAGTGAACTACAAATACCTGACGGCCAAAAGGGTCTACCTTTCCGGAGGACTGTCGTACGGGTATACCGCCGTAGACTACAACGACTATACGCTGACCGGTTACGAGGAAGACGGCCTCACCTTTTATACCCCCACATGGGAAAAGGCCATGCAGGATTTCAACCGCTTAGGCGTACATACATACGTCGGTTTGCAGACAAAAACAAACCGCCGCGTACTGATCGACGGCTATATGGGCGTAGGGTATACCCATTCGTTCTTCGACACCGACAAATACTATCCCTCCACCAACGAGATGAACAACGTCAGCTACCGCGGCATCCAACTGATCATCGGCTTCCGCATGGGGATAAGGCTTTGAGGGGAGTGGAGAGTTGAGAGTTGAGAGGCTCTCTCCGAGAGCCATTGAATCACATTTAACATATAATGATTGCATTTAAAATGATTAAATTTTGCGAGGCATTCCTAACGGAATGCCTATTCCAGTTCGACGACGGTGATGCCGGCGCCGCCGAACTGGACGTGTTCGTCGTGGTAGTGGCGGATGCCGGGGAGGGCGTGCAGGTAGTCGCGGATCAGTTGGCGTAGGATACCTGTGCCTGTGCCGTGGAGGATGCGTACCGGCGAGACGCCGACCAGTATGGCGTCGTCGATAAAGTAGGTGACGGCCTGCAACGCCTCGTCGCCCCTCATGCCCCTGACATCCAGCTCCTGCTTGAAATGTAGCCTCTTTTCGTGCATACCGTCTGTCGTCCGGTCGCTGACAAAGGCGCTTTTCCGCCCCTCTTTCTTTCGTTCTCCCTTGCCGGCCTTTTCCAGCCGCTCCAGCTTCACCAGGCTTTTGATCATCCCGAAAGCGACCAGCGCCTCTTTACCCTGCACCTCCAGCACCGTTCCGGCGGAGGTCTGTCCTTTCAGGCGGACGTCGTCTCCCGCCGAGATACGGTCTTTGTCGGTCTCGGATAGCGACGGCGTTTTCTGTTTCTGCTTTTTCTGTTCCTGCCTCTTTTTCAGTTTGGCCATCTGGCGGGCGATCTTTTCGTCGGCCTCTTCCGTAGCCAGTACGGAGGCCTTAAAGTCGTCCAACGCCTTACGCGCCGATTTGGTCTCTTCCTTTCCGGCCTGCGCCTCCTTGATCTGCCGTATGGTGCGTTCGATGTTGGCGTTGGCATTGGCGATGAGCTGTTCCGCCTCCTCTTTTGCCTGGCGTATGACCGCTTTGCGCTGCTTGTCAATGGCTTCCAGATCCTGCGCGTAACGGTCGGCGGCCTCTTCCAGTTTCTTTTCCTGTTGCCTTATATTCTGGCGTTTCGTCTCCCAATAGCGTTTGTCGCGGACAATATCCTGGAGGTATTTATCCATATTGATATAATCCGAACCCACTTTGGCGGAGGCATCGGCAATGACCTCTTCGGGCAAACCGATTTTACGGGCGATCTCTACGGCAAACGAGCTGCCGGGATTGCCGATCGCCAGTTGGAACAGCGGCTGCATGCCATGGCGGTCGTACAGCATCGCGCCGTTGACGATCCCCGGCGTCTCTTCGGCAAAATGCTTCAGGTTCTGGTAGTGGGTGGTGATCACGCCGAAACTCCCGTTACGCACAAACCGCTCCAACAACGCTTCGGCGATCGCCCCGCCGATCTGCGGCTCCGTACCGCTGCCAAATTCGTCGATCAGCAGGATAGTCGTTTTGTCGCAGTTCTTGATGAAGAATTTCATGTTGATCAGGTGCGAGCTATAGGTACTCAGGTCGTTTTCAATGCTCTGTTCGTCGCCGATATCAATAAAGACGCCTGAAAAGAGGCCGGTGCGCGACCGCTCATACAGGGGGATCAGCAGGCCGCATTGCAACATGTATTGCAGCAGGCCGACCGTCTTGAGGCAGACCGATTTGCCTCCCGCGTTGGGGCCTGAGATGAGGAGCAGCCGCTTCTCTTCCGTCAGCGTAATATCTAAGGGGACGACCTGTTTATCCTGTTTCTTCAGCGAGAGGTAGAGCAGGGGATGGATGGCGCGTATCCAGTCGATCTGCGGGCGGTTTTCCATCTCCGGGCGGATGGCGTCGATCTGTGCGGCAAAGAGCGCTTTCGCACGGATAAAATCCATATCGGCAAGGAACTCGTAGGATTGCAGGATCTCCGGTATCGACGGGCGGAGCAGGGCGGTGAACGCCGTCAGTATCCGGACGATCTCCCGCCGTTCGTCCCCCTCCAGCTCGCGGATACGGTTATTGGCCTCCACGACGGCTTCGGGTTCGACAAAGACCGTTTTCCCGCTGGCCGACTCGTCATGTATGATGCCCCGTATCTTCCGTTTGAAAGCCGGGGCTACCGGGATCATCAGCCGCCCGTCGCGCATCGTCGGCGTGACGTCCTTATCCACCACCTTTTCCTCCTGCGCCGCCCGGAGAATGGATTGCAGGCTGCGGGATATCCCGTTTATGGTGGCCGCTATCTCTTTGCGTATGCGCGACAGGGCAGGCGAGGCGCTGTCTTTTACCCGTCCGGATTTATCCAGTATGGCGTCAATCTCCCCGATCAGGAGGGGAAAGGCCTGTATGCCGCCCGCCAGTGCGGTAAGCGCCGGATAGGGCGCCTCCTCCCCGTCGGGGACATGGAAAAAGCGGACGATATCACGGATCGTCTGCAGAGAGCGCATGAGGTCGAACAGTGAGGCCTCATCCAGGTAGGCGCCCTCCGGACGTACCCGTTTGAGGGCATGGCGGACATCAAAAAAGAACGCCGCCGGAAACTCCTTCTCGCCGCGCAGGATACGGAGGAACTCGTCGGTCTGGTCTAACCATCCGGAGATGGCGGCATAGTCGGCGGAAAAGGCCATTCCCGCCACCCGCTCTTCTCCCAGCGGGCTTAAGCATTTCCCGGCGATAAGCTGCCGTATCCTGTCAAAGCCCGTCTTCTGTTCAAAATTACAAGGATAGATCACCTGATTGATTGGAGAGGGGGTTATTTAATCTCAACCGCCACCTCTGTACGGACAGTAGGGCGGATGATCAATTCCAGCTTATTCTTCCCCCTTTTCACGTGGAACGTACAGGTATTCGCATCCGACGGGTTCACATAGGGGGCGTATTTATAGAGGTAGGAGAATGTAGCCAGGTTCTTCGCCTGCCGGATGGCGTCGGCGACCTGCGGATAGCTCGCCTTGTCCCAATACATGCAGTATTTGAAGCCGTTGGCGTCGGTAAACAGCGTATTGGCGTCGCGCAGCTTCATGGTGCTCGCGATAAACTGCTTATAGGCGGCGGTGAACTCTTCGGCGGAATGGTTCATCCCGTGATCGTCGATGCGCTCTATCACGTCGCGCGGACGTATGCCGGCAGCGTAGGCGGGAGAGTTGCGGTCGACGTCCGAAACCAGCTCCAGGCGGTTGATATCGTAACTGATCCCCGTATAATTATACATCTTCCGGCTGACCAGGAACTGGACGTTCCGGCTATACTTCACATACGGATATTGCATGCACATCAGGGGGATATGGATACGCGCATATTCGTCCAGGCGGTAGGAGCTTTCCAACAGCTCATTCGCTTCACATTCCCACAAGATGCGCCCCTGCCGGTCGCGCCGGTCGGTCAGACGGATACCGAACTGCAACAGGTACTCCGCCTCCGCCTCGGCTGCCGCGTAATTCAGGAACGGGAACCGGGCGACCGTGCTGCGCGTAAAATCATACCGGTAGGCAGGCCGCTTCTCGGCCAATATCTTGTTTGCCCCCATGTAGTGGGGATTCTTATCAAAGAAGTAATAGGTTTGGATCAGGATATCCGGATCGGCCACGTTAAGCGTTAGCCCTTTCTTCGTCAACTCCTTTTCGATGCAACCGTTAATGATCTCCTCCAATTTGCGGTTGTTCTCGTCGATGGCGGTAAAGGCAAACGTCTTGAATTGGCTGAAATCGAGCGAGTCGGGCGTCGTCGTCGTTTTAAAGGGGCAGATAAAGGCCTGTTCGCCGGTCGTTTCGAGGCTATAGAGGGAAAAGGCGGACGCCAACTGGTCTTCCGTAATAGCATCGTTCCGCTTACATTCTTTCCTGACGGCCAACTGCTTCGACTGGGCATTGAGGTTGGATACGGCAAGCGTTATTTCGTTCTTGCCTGCGGGGTTCAAGAGTTGTTGTATCTCATCGACCGTCACATCCCCCACGTTGATTCCGTCTATCGCTTCAATGATATCATACGCTTTCAGCCCTGCCTGCTCTGCCGGAGAATAGGGATAAACGGTCGTCACGACGGGCTTTCCCATCCCCCAATGGGCGGACAGGCTGATCTCAAACGTAAACCCCGGCCGGCAAACGATGGGATTCTGGTTTTGCGCATACCCCATAAAACAGAAAAAACCCAAAGACAATAAAAGAACCACTCGCTTCATCACACTCTATGTTGAAATTACAGGCAAATCTACAAAAAAGCTTCGAGTTATAACCATCCCCGACAATTAAAGAATAAAAAAACGTTTTAATCCTGCGTTTATCAAAAAGGGAAATGACGGCGATAGCAAACGCGATAGCATTCGCTATTTCGATAGCGTGTGAAAAGTCCCTATCTTTGTAGGCAATTAGCAGAACCGGAATTACAGACCCTCGGCCTACGCTTGGTACCATTATGAGTCCGCTTGCGAGTTTAGGATTGTCGTTCGAATCCAGAAAGGTTATATGGAG
>JAISRY010000237.1 GCA_031273385.1 Tannerellaceae bacterium
ACACACAGACCTTGCGATCGGGGGTGTCTCCACTCGCTGCGCTCGGTCGACATGACGTTTTTTTGTTCGTAATTGGCCAAGGCCGATCTTCGATTCGTAATTCGTAATTCGTAATTGAAAAGGTGTTTCAATTCTCATGGCGTACGACGGTTGTTGCCTTGCTGATGGGGTAGCAGGTGAAATAGCCTGCTCCTCCGTTGGAGATGTTCGTGATGATGTTGGAGGCGGGCGTACCGAAGAAAGGTGATTCGCCCTCCATCTCGTTGCGGCATTGGTTGACGAACTCGTAATATCCCTTTTCTATGTGTCCCAAAGAGAGGGTTACCGTATCGCCGATATCCAGGTATATGCGGTTTCTGTTTTCGTCGTTACCCTCGTCGACGGCTGCGGCATCCCCGAACATTTCTAAAGGTGTGCCGTTCATATATTGTCCGTTGTATCCCCTGTCGGCCATCACCGTGAGCCGGCTGATGCTGTCTATGACAGCTGTTCCGTTGATTTTGTACGTCGCCAGGCGATAGTTTTCTTCCGGAGGGTCCTGCGCATAGAGGTACAGGGCATACCGCTTTCTTCCCATCAGGTTGACATTCCTTATTTCGATGGAGTCGACGTCGAGGGGGCGCTGCATGAAAGAGGTGGCGGTATACCGCTCTTTCGTCCCGTCGCTGTCGAAGTCCGCTTCGACGGTCAGCGTGTAGGAGCGTCCGGGAACGGCTGCCGCCTCTTCGACCATCCGGTACAGGCCGGGAAGCGTATCGCTTTCGGCAAAAGCGAATACTTCGCGGGCGGACGATTCAATCCACACCTCCGCACCCCTGATCCCCTGATTGGGACGCTTATCGAAATAGGGCGATGAGGAGGAGACCATGATCGAATGGTGCGCCGCTTCGTCGGTGAAGCTTCCGTAAACGACGATCACCGGAGGCGAGTCGGCGGTTTTTATATCGAACGGCTCTGTGCAGGCGGGCAAAAGGGAGAACGCGACGCTCATCAGGATAGCGGTATGCAGGCGCTTTTTCAGCATGGCTTTAAAATTTAAAATTATAGGTAATGGAGGGTACGAAGCGGAAAAGGTAGGTCATTTCGGCGGTCGGCGTGGAGGCTCCCGTCTGGCTGTAGGTGATCAGCCACGGGTTTTTCCGTCCGTAGGCGTTATAGACCGAGAAGTTCCATTCACCTTTCAGCCATTTCTTTGAATGGGGATTGGGAACGTAGGTCAGCGACAAGTCCAGGCGATGATAGGCCGGCTTGCGGTATTCGTTGCGCCCCGAATAGATCGGGAAATATTCGCCGCCGACCTGAAACCGTCCCGTCGGATAGGTGGTCGGCGCCCCTGAAGCGAAAATCCATGTCGCCGAAGCGGCGATCTTTTTGGAAAAGGCATAATTGAGTACGATATTGACGGCATGCGTCTTATCGTAAGGCGCCAGGTAGGTGCGCCCGCCGTTGACTTCCGGTATGGTGCGCTCGGAACGCGACAGGGTATAGTTGAGGAAACCGGTCAGTTTGCCTGTGTTCTTTTTGACGGACCATTCGATGCCGTATGCCCGTCCGGTACCTGTGCGGATCTCCCCCTCGAGGTGTTGGTTCATCAGTAGCTCGGCATGTTCGGCAAAGTCGATCACCTGTTTCATATCCTTGTAATAGGCTTCGACGGAGGTTTCGTACAGGTTGTCCATGAAATTACGGAAATAGCCGGCGGAGATGATATCCACCGCCTGCGGGCGGATGTTGGGGCTTGCCGGAAACCAAACGTTGAGCGGAGAGCCCGACGCCGAATTTTCGGCCAGTTGGATAAACTGTACGTTATGCGCGTAATGCGCTTTCAGCGACGACCGTTCGTTCAGGAGATAGACTGCGCCGATGCGCGGTTCGAGGCGGTTGTAGGTATGATATACGTTTCCCGCCTTGTGGGGGATGGAGTCCGCCACTTCATGGTTCGCATCATACCGGTAGGCCGTCACGCCGCCCAGGTTTTGGAACACAGACCATCGAAGGCCGTAGCGGAGAGAGAGCCTGTCGGTGATCTGCTGTTCGTTGGAGAGGTACAGCCCATGTTCCAACGCCTTTTGGCTTTGCAGGTCATAATCCTGATACCCGCTGATGGACACCGCGCCGGGGTCCAGGCGATGCATCACGCTCGAAAGGCCGTAAGTCAGGTTCAGGCGTTTGCCGGCATGGTGGTTAAAGTCGGCCTTTACCGCTACATCGAAGATGCCGGCGCCCCAGCGGATATCCATCCGGTCGAAAGTAGCCCCAAGCCTGTAGCGGTAATCGCTCAGGTTGACGCTGAATTTTGAAAGCAGCTCTTCCGAAAAGCGATGCCTCCAGAGCAGCGAAGAGGCGGTGTTGCCGTAGTTGAATTTCCCCATCTCGGCTCCGAAGACGTCCTGTCCGTGGTAGGCGTTCCATTCGATTTTATCCCTGTCCGAGAACTGATGGGCGACTTTGGCGTTCAGGTCGTAAAAATAGAGCGTGGAGTTCTTGACCGTTTCTTCCGTTGAGAGGCCGAAAAAGAGGTCGGCATAACTGCGCCTGCCTCCGATCATCCATGATGTCCGTTTCCCTGCAACGCCCTCGAGCATCAGGCGGCTGGCGATCAGCCCGATCCCTCCGCTCCCACCGAAGCGTCCGGGGGCGTCCGACCGGGTCTGTACGCTCAATAGCGACGACAGCCGCCCTCCGGTTTGCAGCGGCAAGTCGCCCTTGTACAGCTCCAGCCCGCTCACCACGTCGTTGTTGAATATGGAGAAGAAACCGAACAGGTGCGAGGCGTTGTATACCGTTGTGTTGTCGAGCAGGATAAGGTTCTGGTCGGGGGAACCGCCGCGCACGCTGAACCCCGAACCGCCCTCCGCCGTCGCCTGTACGCCCGGCAAGAGCTGGATCACCTTGAGGACGTCCACCTCGCCCATCAGCATGGGCAACCGCTTTATCTCTCCCATATTCATCCGCTCAATGCCCATCTCCACGCTTTTCACGTTCGCATCCCTTGCCCTGGACGAGACCACGACCTCTTCCAGTTCGTGGGCGCCGGGTTCGAGCTGAAAGTCGACCGTCTCCGAAGAGAGGGCGTTGACCGTGGCCTCTTGTGTCCGGTAGCCCATGAACGTACAGCGGATCGTATAACGCCCTTTCCGCAACGACAGGCGGTAGGTTCCTTTGCTATCGGCCGAAGTCCCTGCCGGCGTCCCTTTGGCATAGATGGATGCCCCGGGAAGCGTTTCGCCCGACAGCTTGTCTGTAACCGTTCCGCCGATCACCACTTTCTGCTCCCGGTTTTGGCCGGATATGGCCTGTACCCAACAGCACAGGAAGAGGATGCAGACGCCGAATATCCTGCTATGCATGTTATTGATAGTATCTTACCCAGTCTATCCACATCTCCACCGGCAGGTCGTCGGGATCAACCGCGCCAACCCACGAACCGCCCAACTGCATGTCGATAAGGAGGTAAAAAGGCAGGCCGAAAGGATATTGCTTGTCCTCCTCGGCGGTTTCTATACGCGGATAGGTGAACGTATGGTAGTCGTTGATATAGAAGCTCAGGCTGTCGGGATAGATTTCTACGCTGTATACGTTGTAGTCGTCGCGGTTGATAGGCCCTTGCGCACCCTGCTTGGGATCTTTTCTTTTCAAGGTGTGGGTGAAACGGGAATGGACGGTCTGATAGGCGATGCTGTCGTTGTTGAGCCGTTCCATGATATCGATCTCCCCGCCGTCGGGCCAGCCCCCGACTTGCGGCAGCATCCAGATAGCCGGCCATGCGCCGGTGGCTCCGTGCAGTTTGGCCTTGACTTCGAGCCGTCCGTAGGTAAAGAGCTGTTTATCCCTTGTATACAAGCCTCCGGTGATAAAGGGGGCGGTGTCGGTTGGCAGGCTATGGTTGACAAAGCCTCTGAGGATCAGTTTCCCCTCCGTTACGCTGTAGAGGGAGTCGAAGTCGGACATGAAGTTGTTCCAATCCGATCCTCCCCGTGGTATTTTACTCCATACCGTTTCGTCGAAGCGGCCATCCGCCTGGTTAAAGTCTTCTTCCCAAACAAGTTTCCATTTGTCTTCACTTGTCTGTCTGTCACAGGAAACGGCTATCGCCAATCCTATCACGCATCCGATGCAGATCATTGTTTTGTTCATTTTCTTTGTTTTTTATGATTAATAGATTACTGAGGCGAAGATTTGTTTGTTATTTTCCGGCAAAGTGTAGCGGACGAGCATCTCGCTTTTGTCGGCGCATAAAACAATACCGAATAAATAACTACGCAAAGTTACCATATATCTTACAAAGAATCTAAAAAGTCCATCAGTTTTTTGTCATCTCTCCAATGATTTCTTGATTTGTAACGAGCGGCACCAGATCAGGGATTCGGGCTTCTATCCCGAAGAGATACTGGAGTTGCTGCGATGCGCCGACGTGTTGAACTGAGAAAGGATGCCTCTGTTTTGTATGTGGAGGATAGCTTCTACCAGGCGGTCGATCTCTTCTTTGGTGTTGTAGAAAGAGAAAGAGGGGCGTATGCTGGCTTCTACGCCTAAGCGGCGAAGGGCCGGTTGGGCGCAGTGGTGGCCGGCGCGAAGGGCGATACCCTCCTTGTCGAGCAACTGTCCCGCTTCGGGCGTGGGGATGCCGTCGAGGATGAAAGAGACGACGCTGACACGCTCGCGCGGATTACCCAACAGGCGCAACCCCTTTACGGACGAAAGCTGTGTGCGGGCATACTCCGTCAGTTCGTGCTCGTACTTCTCAATATTGCCCAACCCGAGGCGTTTCACATAATCGAGGGCGGCGCCCAGTCCTACGGCGCCGGCGACGTTGGGCGTACCGGCTTCGAAGCGGGCGGGAGGCGCATTGAAGAGCGTCTCTTCCAGCGTCACATCCTTGATCATATTGCCGCCGCCCTGCCAGGGGGGGAGTATGTCCAGCAGTTCCCGCCGGCCATAGACTACGCCTATGCCGTTCGGCGCGTAGATTTTATGTCCCGAGAAGACGAAGAAGTCGCAGCCGAGGCGTTGCACGTCCACCGGCGTATGCGCGATGGATTGCGCCCCGTCGATGACGGTCAGGGCGTTGTAGCGGCGTGCCATCTCGATCATGGTTTTCACCGGGGTTACCGTGCCGAACGTATTGTTCACATGCCCAAAGGAGACCACCCTGGTGCGTGGGCTTAAGAGCCGTTCGTAGGCTTCGAGGATGATATCCCCGTTGTCGTCGATGGGGATGGCGTGGAGGCGGGCTTTCTTCTCTTTGGCCAGCAGTTGCCAGGGGACGATGTTGGCATGGTGGTCGAGCGTGGATATGATGATCTCGTCCCCCTCCTGGATGTATTTCCGCCCGTAGGTTTGGGTGATCAGGTTGATGCCCTCGGTCGTCCCGCGCACAAAGATGATCTCTTCGGGGGAGGAGGCGTTGATGAAACGCTTTACCTTATCGCGCGCTTTCTCGTAGGCGTCGGTCGAACGGCCTGCCAGCGTGTGGGCGGCGCGGTGGATATTCGAGTTGTCGGTGGCATAGAAGCGGGCGACTTCGTCGATGACCGCCCGGGGCTTCTGCGTCGTGGCGGCGTTGTCGAACCATATCAGCGGCTTGCCGTTCACCTTTTGATGCAGGATGGGAAAGTCGCGCCGGATGATTTCGGGGTGGAATATCCCTGGAGCCACCGTCTCGTCGACCCTCATCCGCAGTAGCTCTTCCGAGTACGGGATGCCGGACTGTAGGGAGGAGAACGATTTGTAGACCGCTTCGAGGTTGATATCTTCTAATGTGTCCATCACTTTTCAACCGCGTTACGATGTTGGTAATTGTGATAAAAGCCGACCTCTACGTTCTCAAGCACCGCGATGGCGTCGTCCGTCAGCGAAGCCAGCGAGAAGTATTTGGTAAGCAGGTAAGAGGCTACGCCGAACTTATCCAGCCCCATCAACCGTGCCGACAGGCTGGGGGCTATCTCGCCCGGGATGCCGGCCTGGTGCAGGCCGACGACGCCCTGCTCCTTTTCCCCCGTACGTACGAGGATGATTTCCGTCGTGCCCACGCCCCGGTTGGTGAGGTATTGCCCCTTGATCTCCAGTTTGTCGCTGGGGATAATCGGGATGCCGCGCCAGAGGATGACGACGGCGTCGAAGATATTCGTCGTCACGGGCGGCACGCCCCGCCAGGTACATTCACGCTCGAAAGCGGCGATGGCACGCGGATGGGCGATGAAGAACGAGGGGTTTTTCCACACCAGGGAGAGCAGCTCGTCGAGGTCGTCGGGGGTAGGCGCACCGTAGCGCGTACTGATCCGGTAGCCCGGTTCGACGCTGTTCAGCAGTCCGAAATACTTGTTGTTGATCAGTTCCCACTCCTGACGCTCGCGTACGCTCTCGATGCTGAGGCGCATCTGCTGTTCGAGTTGGTTGTAGGGGTCGTTGTAGAGGTCTGACACGCGGGTATGTACGCGCACTACGGTCTGGAGGGTGTTGAGGGAATATTCGCGGGGATTCTCTTCGTAGTCGATGTAGGTTTCGGGGATGATATTGTCCTCCTCATGGCCGGATACCAGGTCGATGTGTTTTTCCCCGTGCGTATTGACCGTCGCCCTGAGGCGGAGGTGTTCGTCGACCGCCTTTTGAAATTCTTCCCGGAAATTGGGTACCTCTTCGATGATGCTTTCCAGTTCGGAACTGCTGATGGTAAAGAATACGCTGGGGGTGACGGCGCGGACGGTGACGGACGAGGGTTTGTCGGAAAGGATATCCGCTTCGCCGAAGTATTCTCCCTCCGACAGGAGTGCGATCCTCAGGTTCTCGCCATGAGGCCCTTTGCTGTAAATCTCCACCTGCCCGCGGGCGACGATGAAGAACTTCTGACTGTCCCTGTCTTCCTGTATGAGGTAGTCGCCGAGGGAAACCTCCTCTATCTCGAACTTCATGGCCAGGCGATTGACGATCCCGCTGTCTATGTGCGAGAAGAGGGGGATGCGGCGGAACGAGTCGGCGCTGAAAGCGGGTGAGCCGTCGTAGTATTCGACGTCGATACGTTCGGCCTTTTTCAGTTCTACCTTTGTACGGTTTACGCGATAGGTTCCCGAATCGACCTGTACCCAGGGTAAGAGTTTGAGCAATAGCCGCGGGGTGATCGAACCCATCTGCGGCGGGGTCTTCGTGGTGGTTGCCAACTGTCGTGCAGTCGATGTCGTTACGCTGCGTTGCAAATCATTCTTTGCCATAATGGTGATGTATTATTGTATTGTTTCTACTTTTGGATAATCACTTTGTATATCCTGTCTCCGGCGGGCTCTATGCCCAGTACGTCGTAGCCTTGTTCCCGCGAAGTGCGGGGTACGTTTTCGAGCGGTTCGCCCTCGGAGAGCAGGACTTCGAGGGTATCCCCGGCTTTCAGCTTTGCCAGTTCGATCTTCGTTTTTACGAATGTCATCGGGCAATGTTCGCGTGTGATGTCTAACTGATAGGTTGCCATTGGGACGTCAGATAAAAAGGGTTTGTCCTCCATCGGCGATCTGCAGAAAGGAGGCGACGCCTAATACGTCTTTTACTTCGGGAATGAAATCGTCTTTCGACAGTCCGAGTATGTGCATGGCCATCTCGCAGGCATAGAAGTTGACGCCTAACGCTTTGGCGGCATCGATCAGCTCTTCGGGCGTAGCGACGTTCTTCCGGCGCATCAGATGGCGGAAGATGCGGGGGCTTGCGCCCAGGAAGTTCAAACGGCTGACGGGAGCGGCTTTCATCCCACCCATGAAGAAGCCGAACAGCTTGGTGAGCGGGCTTCCCCCGACAAAGCTCCTTCCCTGCTTTTTCTTGATGGCGTCGAGCCCCCAGAAAGTGAAAAAGAGGTTGACTTCGTATCCTACGGCCGCTGCGCCTGTGGCGAGCGTAAAGACGGCGGTCAGCTTGTCAAAGTCGCCGCTAAAACCGATGATTGCTAGTTTATTTGCCATATTCGTTGATTATTCGGGTTGATTAAACAGTATAGTGGAGAGGTATCTTTCGCCTGTATCGGGGAGGACGACCACGATCTTTTTCCCCCTGTTTTCGAGGCGGCGGGCGATCTGGATAGCGGCATAAGTCGCCGCACCGGACGAGATACCCACCAGCAGTCCCTCCAGCAAAGCCAGTTGCCGGCTTATCTCGATGGCCTCCTCGTTCCTTACCTTGAATACCTCGTCGACGAACTTGGAGTTGTACGTGTCCGGCACGAAGCCGGCGCCGATACCCTGTATCTTGTGCGGCCCCGACTTGCCGCCCGACAAAACGGGCGAGTCGGCCGGCTCCACGGCAATGACCTTTACCGAAGGGTTGAACTGTTTCAGCACCTCGCCGACGCCGGAGATGGTTCCTCCCGTCCCGACGCCCGATACCAGGATATCCGTCCTCCCGTCGGTATCTATCCATATCTCCCGCGCGGTGGTGCGGCGGTGTACGGCAGGGTTTGCGGGGTTCTTGAATTGCTGCAGGATAATGGAGTTGGGTAGGGCGGCGTGCAATTCCTCGGCCTTGCGTATGGCGCCGCCCATCCCCTCGAAGCCGGGCGTCAGTTCCAATTGGGCGCCCAGCGCACTCAGCAGGGTACGGCGTTCGAGACTCATGGTGTCGGGCATGGCCAGGATCACACGATATCCTTTCGATACCGCCACCAATGCGATGGCTATCCCCGTATTCCCGCTCGTGGGTTCTATGATCACGCTGTTTTTGTTCAACAGCCCTTTCCGTTCGGCATCCTCTATCAGCGCCAGTCCAATCCGGTCTTTCACGCTGCGGCCGGGATTGAAATATTCCAATTTGGCAATAAGCTGCGCGCTGAGATTGTATTTCTCTTCGATGGCCGTCAGTTCAAGAAGAGGCGTGTTGCCGATCAGTTCCGTAATATTGTTCGCTATCTTCGCCATATCATTTAGTGTATTGTATATCGGGTTTATTGTGTGATTATTTCAGCTTGATCAGTACCTCTCCGGCCGTTCCGTCTATGATGCGGAACGCTTTGATGACGGGCGTCTCCCCGGCGAGGGAGACGATCAGGTAAACGATGCCGGGGTCGTATGCCAGGCGGAGGTCTTCGTCCGACGGGCGGGCGGGCGAAGCGGGATGGCTGTGGTAGTTCGCGAGGATCTTCCACCCCTGTGCGCGGGCTTCCCTGAGTACGCCGAACTGTTCCCCCGGATCGAACGAGAAATGTTCGGGGCTGTGGTCTACGTTCGTCAACGGGTAGTGCGCCTGTACCACGCCCTCCGTACCGGCCAGCAAACCACAGGCCTCATCCGGTAATTCGCCGTATGCCTGCCGTATGATGGCGTCGATGATCTGTTGGGGTATCTCTATCATATAAAAGGGTATGTTTCGTTCTTTTTTAACTCGCAAACCGCCTGCTCGGCTTCGTGCAGGGCGGTAATGACAGGATGTTCGCCGCATACGGGGCAATGCCTGCGGCGGCGGAGGGCGACGGTGCGGAAAGTCATGCTTTTCGCCTGGAAAGACAAAAGGCGGTCGGTCAGCAAATCGCCCGTTCCCGTCAGGAACTTAAGCGTTTCGGCCGCCTGTATCGTACCCAGCATACCGGCGATAGCGCCCAACACGCCGGCCTGGGAACAGGTAGGGACGGCATCGGGCGGCGGCGGACTGTGGAATGCGCACCGGTAACAGGCCGTTCCGGGAAGATGGGTAAACGTCTGCCCTTCAAACCTCAATATTCCCCCATGCGAAAAGGCCTTACCTCCCAACACGCAAGCGTCGTTGATCAGGAATTTTACCGGAAAGTTATCTGTCCCGTCCACGATAAAGTCGTACCCACCGATGATATCGAACGCATTCTCCGCCGTAAAAAAGGCCTGGTAAGTGACGACCTCCACATCCGGATTGATCTGCCGTATCTTTTCCTTTGCCGACAACACTTTCGGCTTCCCTACATCCGGCGTGAAATGGATCACCTGCCGTTGCAGGTTGCTCAAATCGACCACGTCGCCATCTATGACGCCCAGTCTGCCCACTCCGGCTGCCGCCAGGTAGAGCAATACCGGCGCACCCAATCCTCCGGCGCCGACAACCAGCACTTTCCCCTTGCTGATCTTCTCCTGTCCCTCGACGCCTATATCCTGCAAAAGGATATGGCGGCTGTACCGTTCGATCTGGTCGGCGCGGAAATCCATCAGCGACCTCCTCCCATAAAGTACAGAAAATCAATTTCGTCGCCCTCGTTGACCGGCGTATCGTCAAACCGTTCGCGGAAGACAAATTCCCCGTTCACCTGTATGGATACCATATCGGGCTGCGATACATTGTTTTGTTTTATCAGTTCGCCCAGCGAGAGGGGGAGGGTGATTTCCCGCTCTTCTCCGTTTATCGCGATCGTGCTCTTGCTCATGCTGTCTGTTGATTTTCAGATTGTTTAAAGGCAAAGGTAGGGGAAAGGAAAAAGGCCGCAAATACCACAAATGTGGTATTTACGGCCTCCCCGTATCATTTCAAAAAAGGGTGCGCCCTTTTCCGAAAGAGGGCGCACCCTATTTAGAAAGAGGGCGCACGCTATTTAGATCGCAAACGACGGCTTACGGTTGATCCATTGTCCGCGCGTGAAATCAGGGAAGTCGACGACGGCGCCGCCACGGGCGATCGACATCTCCGATAA
>JAISRY010000056.1 GCA_031273385.1 Tannerellaceae bacterium
CAATCGCCTGCTTTTTAGGTGGTATAGATACAAAAAGAAAACGGCGGAACTCACGCTTGGCCGTTTCTACATTTAACCGTTTTAAACAAAAAGAAAAAGTTAGTTAAGGCTAGAACAAAATATAATAAGCCTTGATAAGAGGCTTAATGTACAATTTAAAACAGGTACAAAGATAAGAATTACAATGTTTTCTTCCAATACTATTTCCCGTTTTTTTTGTACGAATCGTAACAAAATAAATCTTTTTGTGATACATTTGTGATTTTAATACTAAAAATGGCACGTTATGGCAAATTTTGATGTCCATATACTCGGATGTGGATCGGCCTTACCGACTACCCGGCATCTGGCATCTTCACAGGTTATCGACCTACGGGATAAAGTCTATATGATTGATTGTGGCGAGGGCACGCAAGTACAGATGCGGCGTATGCGTATCAAGTTCAACCGCCTGAACCATATCTTTATTTCCCATCTTCATGGCGACCATTGCTTCGGTCTGCCGGGGCTTATTTCGACGTTCGGTATGCTTGACAGGACGGCAGACCTCTATATCCACGGCCCGAAAGATGTCGAGCGTTACCTCGATCCCATTCTGCACCTTTTTGGCAAAGGGCTGCCTTTTGAGGTGAAATACAACCATGTCGATACCGGACAACAGGCGCTCGTCATGGAAGACCGCTCCTTGCGCGTCTATTCCATCCCGCTGAACCACCGCATCCCGGCGTGTGGCTTTCTTTTCGAGGAGAAGCCGAAAGAGGCGCACCTTATCCGGGAGATGGCCGACTTCTACCGGATTCCCGTAAAACGGCTTCGCGGCATTAAGCAGGGGGAAGATTATGTGACGCCGGATGGGGAGGTGGTGCCCAATGCGCGGCTGACACGTCCGGCCGATCCGCCGAAGCGGTATGCCTACTGTTCCGATACGGCCTTCTCCCCACAGATCATCCCGATCGTCGAAGAGGTAGACCTCCTCTATCACGAAGCGACCTTTGTCACGGCAGACATCGCCCGCGCCCGCCAAACCTTTCATTCGACCGCTGCCGAGGCCGCAGAGATTGCGAAGCGGGCTAAAGTGAAGCGTTTGGTGATCGGGCATTTCTCCGCCCGTTACGACGATGAGAGCCTCCTGAAAGCCGAGGCCGACAGCATCTTCCCGGGTACCATCCTGGCGAACGAGGGCATGCTATTATCCCTCTGAGGCGGGAGGAATCACTCTACTTTCTTGATGGAGCCTGATCCGGCGACCTGTTGATTGATCTTCGAGGGGTTTCCTTTGTATTTGACATGCCCGCTTCCGGCCACCTCCAGGTCGATCTTTCCGCTTACGCTGATCTCCATATCGCCGCTTCCGGCAATCTGGCACTTTGCCTCTTCCACCTGCAAATCAAAGGCGCGAACCGTACCGCTTCCGGCAATTTCGAAAGATGATTTCTGCGCGACGCCTCCCAGGTTTATCTTGCCTGACCCGGCGATATGGGCGGAGAAAGTTCCTCCATAAAAGGCCGGGGCGTTCAGCGTCCCGCTACCGGCCAGAGAGAGGGAGAGCCTTTCGAGCCTGACGGTGTCGTTCAGGTTGATCTCCCCGCTACCGCTCACTTCAATCTCCAGCTTTTCAGTGATCAAGGGGGAGTTGACCAGGAAATTCACGTTACCGGCAACACCGAGCTTCTGCAAATCATTGGAATTTGTTCTGACGGTGAACTCCGTCGGGCGGAAGTGCGCCTGTTGGTACTCCTTTTCCGGCCTGATCCGCAGCCGGTTGTTTTTCGTTTCAAAACGGAACTTGTCCAGGATATTCCGGTCGACGGTGACGGTCAGGCCGGCCGCCTCTTCCGATTGGACATAAAACACTTTCATCGTCCCTCCGGCAAGCTCAATGGCATCATAGCTATTGATATCTATCTCTTCGGTGACCAGGTTCCCGTCTCCTTTGATCGTCTGAAAGGAGGAACAACTGCCCAGGCCAATCACAAGCCCCAGCGTCAACAATACGGATAATGCTTTTTTCATAAAATGGATGTATTTAATGGATACGTTTTATTTTACCTCTTCAATGGTTCCTTTTCCCAGCTTCTTAGACTGGACGGCTGTCGGCCCTTTGTAGCGGATATTCCCGCTCCCGAGCAGCGTTGCTTTCAGGTTGTCGGTGGCATGTACTTCGGCTGTCCCGCTTCCGGCCACTTTGCAGGTCAGATCAGGCGACTCAACACCGAAAGCGTGGATATCGCCGCTGTTGGTAATGCTGTATGAGCCTTGCGCCGCTTTCCCTGCCTGCAGGGTAATAGAGCCTGACCCGTTGATGCTACATTCCAGTTTATCGACCTCCAGGCGGGCGACGACCATATTGGCGCTTCCTGAAACATCCAGGTCAAGCTTTCCCAAAACGACGGGTTCTTTCAGCTGGATCAGGCTGTTATCTTTTCCCTTGATCACCAGCTCATCCCCCGTAAGGGAGGAGTTGACCATAAAGTTTGCGTTACCGGCGATGCGTGCCTCTTTCAGCCATTTGGAGTTCGTCCTGACAATAAATTTCGTGAAATGATCGACTTTAATGCCTTTAAATCCGATAGATAAAACCCTGTCTTTCACTTCTACGCTGACGTATGGTTGCAGGTTTTCATCTACCGTCACCTCCAGGAAAGGCTCTTTTTCGGACTGTTCGTAACTGATGTCGAACACCCCATCCACCCTGATGGCATTGTAATCGGAAACCTCCTTTTCTTTCGTGTTTAACACCCCATTCCCTTTGATCCTGTCGGCAGCCTGCCCCGCGAATACGCATCCCAAAGCGAGCGCCATAAACAAAATATACTTCCCTTTCATTTTATGCATGATTTTACGTTAATAATAAGACGGCAAATATCCGTAATCCGTTACAAAAGTAAGCCAAAAAATGGTATCTCGTCACGAAAACAGCCCGAAAATACATCCCTATTTACACAATTATGTAGTCCCCGCTACACAACTGTCTACAGTAATAGTGAATAGTGAATAGTGAATAGTGAATAGTGAATAGTGAACAGTGAATAACGAATAGTGAACAGCGGTGACCGTCATTTCCCTTTTTAATAAACGCAGTTTATTGGGTACTCGCAATGACGGATACCACTTTTGTGTAATCGCATGAAAATCAAGCAGTCGCTGTCATTTCCTTTTTTGATAAACGCAGTTTATTGGATAATCGAAATGACCTACCTGCCACAGTTCACTATTCACTATTCGTTGTTCACTATCCACTATTTTCCCCTATCTTTGCCGGCGAAAATATAAACAATATAGAAATGAAGAAAACTTTATTATTAGCGGTATTATTTGTTTGTGTGCATGTTTCTGCACAGGTAGAAATCAAGTCCGGTTTGGTTGTTGGTAGTGGTATTGGGGCGTTGCATGATACCCGGTTTAAAGCTTCGTCAGGGGTGGATGAGTTGGCATACAAAAATCCGGACGCAGCAATCGGTTATAAGTTCCGGTTATTGCCTACGCAGAAACGGTTTTTTTACGATCTGGATATCCTTGTCGGATTGAAACGGTTTGACCATTGGCAGAACCGAAATTCAGACCTCCAATACAACCCTACGCAAACAAAGAGTTGTAGAAGATTCCTTCGTAAAGAGAAAAATCACTAAATTTGCATCATGAGTCAATTATTATTACCCTTGTTTCCATCAGGA
>JAISRY010000105.1 GCA_031273385.1 Tannerellaceae bacterium
ATTGATCCCCGCACAGGCTATCCGGCCGGACAGAATATGCTAAGCGCAACGATCGTAGCCGAAGACTGCATGACAGCCGACGGTTACGCGACAGCCTTTATGGCGATGGGTGTAGAACAAGCCGTAGAAATGGCCAAAACCATTCCCGGTATAGACTACTTCATCCTGTATACCGACGAAAACGGCACACAACAGACCGCCTGTTCGGAAGGAATGTACGCTTACCTACCAAATAAAAGATAAATCAGCAAGAAATGAGAAATGAAATCAGCAAAAATCTTTATATTTGTAACATTCATAGCAAATGCGCAATAGACATGAAAACGAAAAAAAAGGAAATACCTAAAGTGGACAACGTTCCACCAACCAAAAAGGCAGGGGAAGAAAGATTGTCTAAAATAGCCCAATTCATGGCCAGCAGAACCGGTAAAGGGGAAATAATAAACATGCGGGCTGTCTTGAAGTGAGGTATTATTTAGATACAAATATTCTGATCTTTATATTATTAAATGAAGATAAGAATATAGACAGGCATGTATGGCGTATTCTAAAAGATTATTCGAATGTTTTTTATGTTAGCGCTGTTGTTGTCAGAGAATTAATTCATGCTTACAAAGCAGGTGATATCAAAGATGCGTTTCATAAAACAATAAAAGATTTGCTTGCTTCCATTGAAGCATCCGGTATTGAAATAAAACCTTTAAATAAGTATCACTTATATACTTATGCAGAATTAGAAGCGGTTCCGAATCACAAAGACCCGAATGACCATATTATTATAGCTCAAGCTATTTCAGATAAAATCCCTATTATTTCTTCTGACCATAAGTTTAAACTTTATACTTCGCAAGGGTTGGATTTTATTTTTAATAAACGATAGTTTTCGGTTAAAACTTCATCAACTCCTGATATACCCGTTGGATGGGCAGTCCCATGACATTGTAGAAAGAGCCGTTGATCGCTTCGACGGCTACGTAGCCGATCCACTCTTGTATTCCGTAGGCGCCGGCTTTGTCGTAGGGGCGGAACGTGTCGATGTAATAGTCGATATCCTCTTTGCTCAGCGAAGCCATACGGACGGTTGAGGTGACGGAAAAGGTCACTGTCTTCTCCCTTGTCGTCAGGCATACGCCTGTTATCACGTGATGTGTATTTCCTGCCAGCAATCGGAGCATGGCGGCGGCGTCCGCCCTGTCGGTAGGTTTGCCCAATATCCGCCCGTCGATCCACACAAGGGTGTCGGCGGTGATCAATAGCTCGTTGGGTTGCAAAACGGAGGAATAGGCTTTCGCTTTATTTGCCGCGATATAAACGGGGATCTCTTCTTTGTCCAGCGAAGCGGGGTACGACTCGTCCACGCCGGGCATCGGCCTGACTTCAAAGGCTATGCCCAAGCCTGCCAACAACTCCCTGCGGCGCGGGGATTGGGAGCCTAAGATGATCGTGTATCTGTCTGTAATCGCCAACATCGTCCGCTCACCTTTACCAGCCAAACGCTTCGTCGTCCATCCATGTGCCCTGGGCTTTCATCGTCTGCTCGATCACATCGCGCGCCACCCCTTCGCCTCCCTTTTTGGGCGACACATAGGCGGCTACCTGTTTGATTTCGGGAACGGCATCCGCGGGAGCGACGGGCAGTCCGGCCTCCACCATCACCTCATAATCCGGGATATCATCCCCGGCATACAGCACCTCTTCAGGACTCAGCCCCGTCTTTTCCAGGAAATCATGGAAGTCATGCTTCTTGATCGAACTGCTCATATAGATGTGCGTCACGCCGAGGTGGGTAAAACGCATCTTCACGGCGTCGGTATATCCTCCGGTAATGATACCGACCTGATATCCCTTTTTGATGGCCAACTGGATGGCGTAGCCGTCTTTCGTATTGACGGTGCGCATCGGGTCGCCGTTCGGATGCAGGGGGATGATTTCGCCTGACAGAACCCCGTCCACATCAAATACAAATGCTCTTATCTTCGTCAGGTCGTATGGGATACAACTCATGGGATCATTTTTCTCTATATATATTTTCACTGATCAACATATAAATCGCCCGCATCGCCGGATCGGCCATCATCGCCGTATGGTTGTCCATGACCTCGCTGTCGAGGCGTATGGCCGGCCCCGTCTGGGCTTCCGCCGGCGATAGCTCCCCAATCTTTGCCGCCGTTTCGGTGATCAGCGGGAGAAGTACCTCATACGGGATATCCTGTTCCCCCAAAATCTTGCCGGCTAAATAATACATGTGATTGGTGAAATTACAGGCAAAGACAGCCGCCAGGTGGAGACGCTTCCGCTTCTCCGAATCCAACGCGAACGCCTTCCCCGACAAGGCTATCGCAATCTCTTTCAACAGCTTCATATCCTCCTCCAAGGCCGCTTCGAGGAAGATCGGTATGCCGTCCGGCTGGATTCTGCGCTCTTTCGTAAAGGTTTGCAGAGGATAGAAGACGCCATACCTCCGGGCATATCTTTCAAACAGCTGCATCGGCATACTGCCTGAGGTGTGCACCCACAGGCCGTCGTTCGGCTTTACGCCGGATATAACCTCTTCGAGGGCGCTGTCTTTGACGGAAAAGACATACAGGTCTGCATCGGGGACAATCTCGGCGGGATCGGTCGTCCACCGGCAGTTGAGCTTCTTTGCCAGGGATTCGGCGCTTTCGCGCGTGCGGCTATAGACCTGCCCGATCCCCATCCCCGCCCGCTGCATACCCAGGGATATGCCGGTAGCCAGGTTTCCCGCTCCGATAAAGACGATCTTCATACGCTGCCGGATTTCTCCCCCTCAGGCATTTGGTATTTCCCGATATGGACTCTCTCCCATTGCAGGCGGGACTCGTCGAACGGCTTGTTCTCTTGTGCTTTATGCCCGAACCCGATCACGGAAAGGACTTCCAGCTGATAGGGCGCATTGAGCAGGCGGCGTATATAGTCGGCGGCATCGCTCTCATCCTCCCTTTGACGCCCCCTAATCTGACACCAGCAACTGCCCAGCCCCAGGTCTTCAGCCTGCAACTGCATCAGGATGGAGGCGATCGACGCATCTTCGATCCATGCTTCGCTTTCCATCACATTAGCCATCACAACGACCGCCAATGCGCATCCACCCAAAAACTGCGACCCTGTCTTCTTCGCCGCCGCCAACTTCTCCAGCATCTCTTTCTCTTCCACGACGATAAACTGCCACGGCGTACTCCGCTTGGAGGAGGGCGACATCAATCCGGCTTTCAGTATCAGCTCCACCTGTTCGGGAGAAAGCGGCTCGCCATTATTATATGTACGCGTACTTCTTCTTCCCTTGATCAACGTTTCAAAACTATTCATATTCCTTGCTTCTCTCTTATCCTATTTTATCCTGCAAAGATAGCGACTGTGCCTGAGATTTCCCCCAAATCAAGCAAAAAAAGAAACGGTGAACAGTGAATAGTGGGTAGATCATTTAAATGAAAAGGATAGCCCTTGCAGATAAAAACCTAAGTTCCGCATAAGCGCCTTGAAATTAGCTTCTTTTATACTCTTTGGGCGCAACTCCGACTATTCGTTTGAAATACTTCCCGAAGAATGACTGAGAGGGGAAATTCAGTTCGTCGCTGATTTGTTGAATGGTCATGTTGGTGGATTTCAGGAGGGCTTTGGCTTCGAGGGCTACATGGTTGTCTATCCAGTCGCTTGCCGATGTGCCGCTGGTTTCTTTTACTACTTTGGAAAGGTGTTTGGGTGTAAGGCACAGTTTGTCGGCGTAAAATTCCAACCCGCGCTGTTCCCTGTAATGCGCTTGCACAAGGTTCAGAAAGTTCTCTACAAGCATATCCTGCCTTGATTGCTCCTTATTTTCGGACAGTTTGTGAAAAGTATGTCCCGCCCCATAGAAAAAAACCATGGTCAGGTGTTTGGCGATTTCCATGCGGTAGGGGTGGTCTTTTATCCTTATTGCCCGTTGCAGCATGGTGTAGTAAGTCGTCATTGCTTCCAGTTCTTCGGCATTCAGGGGGATATAAGGGTCATTGTTGACGGAGAAACGCAGCGGAAGCCGTTCCTGAATACCCAAACGTCTAAAAACCGTTTTGACATGACAACGAACAGTCCCGAAAAATCTTCGCTGGTGTACTCGTACTGCAAAATCTGGCCGGGAAGCAGAATGATAAGACACGGCGACTGAGTGGCATAAGGCCGCAGGTTGATACTTCCCCTGGTTGTTCCGCCGATAGAAATAATAGCCGTAACCACATCCGTCTTGAAGGGATAATCGAAAGCGGAGGCGATAACGGGCTTGTCGAGCAAAATCAGGTCGTTACCTATCGAGTCGATGTCCGGCATATTTTCCAGTTCGGAACGCCAGTTGAAAGGTAAAACCTTTTTGTCCATATATTCTTTTTTTGCCATAAAGATAGGCCTTTTTTTCTTCTTTGAAAACAAAAACACCTTTTCGTCCAATACTGACTACTTATTGACCTTTTCAACTCCAGCCATTGCCACTACTTTTGCCTCATCAAATTATGTAAAAACAGAAGATGATGAAGACAAGTATTTTATTGATAATGTTGGGATTGGCGGGTATGTTTCCTTTGTTTGCGCAGGAAAACAGGGTGACGGAATTGTCCTTGCGGGAGTGCGTGCAGGCGGCGGTAGAGAGAAATATCCATACGCAAGCCGCCCGTATCGAACACGAAAAAAGCGGGCACAAGGTGAGCGAAACCCGCGCCGCCCTCTTGCCGAAAATCAGCGCCTCGGGCAGTTTTCAGGACTATCTGAAGAAACCTGTTACCATTTTTTCGGGTGATATGGTGGGGCAGCCGGGTAATCTGGTTGTCGAAATAGGAACACAATATACCACCGGCGTATCCGTCGGCGTCAATCAGGCGTTGTACAACCAAACGGCGCTCACCGCCTTGCGGCTGTCCAAAACAATGGAGTCGCTGAGCGCTTTGGGCGTTGAGAAAGCAAGCGAGGAACTGGCTGTCGAAGTATCGAAGCTGTATTTCCTGTCGCTGACAACCGCCAGACAAAAAACGCTGGAGGAAGAAAACATCGCCCGCATCCGGCGGCTGAGCGACATCACCCAAACATTAACGGATCATGGAATGGCCAAGCAGGTGGACTACGAGCGCATCAGCGTCAGCCTGGAAAACCTGCGTACCCGCCTGAGCAACACGGAAGCCTCTCTTGAACAGCAACTGAACATGATTAA
>JAISRY010000166.1 GCA_031273385.1 Tannerellaceae bacterium
ATTTTTTATGTTTGTAATTTTTCTTTTTAAACTCTCAAATATAAAGAATGCTCGGAATTTATCCTACTCCTAGCTTCTTTTTTCATTCGAGATTACAAACATAGGAACTCCGATCGCACCCGCCTGCCCTTTCGATCGGAGGTGTCTCCACTCGCTGCGCTCGGTCGACATGACGTTCTCCCGCTCGGTTCCCCTAACGGGATTGCAATCGCCGTCATTTTCCTTTTTGATAAACCTGTTTATTGGGTACTCGCAATGACGGATAGTGCTTGGTTATAATCGTCTGTAAATCATGCTATCGTCGTCATTCGGAGGGGGGAGGGGGTGGGATTTTTGAGACGAGGGAGCGGAGGAGTTTGATGGTGCGGGGGGTGAAGTTGACGGAGAAATTGGGGATGTCTACGCCTTGGGGGAACTGGTCGTTGGTGAGGTTGATGTTGTTGAGTTCCAATAAGCCCTGGGAGCGGAAGCCCTCTTGGGACTCTTTTTCGAGCGCCGACAGGAGGCCGTTCAACGAGAGGTCGCAGGCCATGAAGCCGGTTAGCTTCGTGCGGCGCAGGGGGATGAGGCTATCCAAGGCTTCGAGGTTGATGACGCCTTTCATCGCGCCGTCGACCCAGGTGTCGTTTTGGGGCGTTTTGATGTGCAGGTTCATGTCGAAAGATTCTCCGGCAGGCTCGACATGGAGGCGGTTGAGGTCTAATGTCGTGTTGCCGGCCGTTTCGCCGTCGTAGGCCATGCTTATCGCGACGTGGATATTGTTTGCCGAGTCGGGGAGGTGGGGGTATTTGAACATGGCGCTGTCTACGTTCAGGTTCATCGCGATCGACGGCTTCTGTTGGTTGTTGTATTTTCCTTTTACGGAGCCTTCGAGCTGGAACTTTCCGGTCGTTTGCAGGCTGTCGAAGTGTTCGTCCGTATACATGACGGGGATCAGCGAAAGCAAGCTTTTGAATCCCTCCTCTTCCGTGCGGAAAGAGAGGTCGGCCACCATATCCTGTCCCTCCCTGCCGACCGTCCCGTCGACATGAATACCCATATCGTTGATGCGAAGCCGGCTGTCTTTGAGCCTGAGCAGCGTCCCGGCGTCGGGGTTGGAGACTATTTCCGAGACGAAGCCGATACGCGAACGGCGCATCAGGTAGAGGCTACCCATCCGGAGATCCACGCCGCCCATATCCAGCTGCATACTCCATGACGCAGGCGTATCCTTATCCCCTTTGTCATTGACCAGCAAGAGGTCGACCTCTTCTGCGGAGGTCGTCATCTTACGCACGTCGTCGCTATAGGCAATGCCGGCGTCGTTGATTTCGATTTTCTGGATGGAAACTTGGGTTTTCGGCTTTGCTTTGGGCTTCGCCTTCGCCTTTGGCGGGAGTTGAGAGCTTTCTGAGTTGAGCGTTGAGCGTTGAGCGTTGAGCGTGTCCGCTGGTTCTTTGGGCTTCTCTTCGGGCTTCTTCATGATGTGTTTCCAGTTGGGCTGGCCGTTTTCCAGGACATGGGCGTAGAACCTGGGCTGCTCCAGCGATATGGATTTGATTTTTATATGTTTTCTCCGGATGGCGCTGACGAGGCCGAATACGATGGTGGCCTTTTTACAGGACAGCAACGTATCGCCCTCGAACGCCCCCGTTCCTATCATCAGGAAATCGTCCAGGGCAACATACGTATTGGGGAATTTGCAAAGGAGGGAAACATCCATGTCCGAGAACTCGACCCGGGCAGCGAACAATTCATTCAACTTCTTCTTGGTGATCTTCGTAAATTGTCCCCTGGCCAGGAAGAATGGCATCCCCGCCAATAGCGTCATCACAACTAATCTTCTCATATCGCTGGTGTGCCCGCCGGCGTTATTTCTTCGCCTTTTTGAAATGGCATGACAACTTTCCCATCGAGGTGTCCGCCATCCCTTTGACGACGCCGTCCTCTTCCCAGATGGTGACTTTCACGTATTCGCCCACGTATAGATTGGCGGTCAGTTTTCCCTCCTTTTCCACGAATTTCTGATCCTTGATGTTGATATCGCCCCCTGAGAGGTTCAGCACGATCTCATTATTCTTCTCTTTAATTTCGACCGCATAATCCTGATACCCGTAGGGCGCATCGGGAATGTTGATTTCCCATTTCCCTTTGACCTTACTCTTGACATCATCACCGGCGTTTGCGCCGACGGCCGACATGCATACCATGCACAGCCCAACTAACATTACATAAACTGCTTTCATTTGTTTTACATTTTTACATTAAACACTATACTGATTAGAAAAACCTATTTCGCTTTCACTCCCTCTCCAAGATTGGGATTCAACAGGACATCCGCTTCGGGGATCGGGGAGAAATACCGCGCATGCGTGGGGGGATTCGTTATCGCCCATTCCACCGGCGAACGTCCGGGCAGGAACGTATGCTCGGGCTGTTCTTTCACGGCATCTTCCACCAGCTCCAGGCGTACCAGGTCGAACCATCTGCTGGCATATTCGAAGCCGGCAAATTCCCAGCCCCGTTCCACAAAGACCGAATCCCTGAACGCCATCGCGCTCAACCCTGCCGGCAAATCGTCCACGTGGGGATTTACGCCGCCACTAAGCCCCGCCTTGGCGCGGTTGCGCACCAGGTTGACACAGTCATACGCCAGGGCGTTGGGGGCGCCGTCGGCCATGGCCTGCGCTTCGGCGTAGATCAACAAGACTTCGGCGTAGCGGATGACCTGATTCGTCCGGCTACAGTTCCAATCCGCTTCGTCGACCGGCTTCCATTTGTTTTCCCCCTCCAATCCCTCCATTTCCCACATCTTAAAGTAGTAGGGATGCTGGAACATGATGTTTTCCCACGAAAGCATCGGCCTGTCCGCCGGCCAGGGGATAACGGGTATATCGCTGTAGAATCCCGTCTCTAAAGGAAACTCCGTCACAAAGGTCGCCTCTTTCCTTTTCCCCTCGGGGAAGCGCTGGAAGAAGCTGATTTCCGGGCAATAGACCTCCCAGCCTCCGAACTGTACCGGCCGGCCCTCTTTCGGCGCCCGGACATTGGCCTGGACGGATTTGTTATAGAACAGCCCGAAGACGAGTTCGTCATTGGTCAGCGCCGTCGATTTCCAGAGGTCGGCATAGTTATCCAGCAGCCGGTAGCCATATTCCGCCTGGTTGTTGATGAGTTCAGCCGCCTTATCCCTTGCCAGGCCGTAATATTCCGGCTTATTCAGCGGATAGCCCGCCATGGTGAGGTAGACGCTTGCCAGTGTCGCTTTGGCGGCTCCTTTGGTGAAGCCGGCCATTGATTTGACGTCCGTCCAGCGGTAGGGAAGCCACTCTTCCGCCTTTTTCAGGTCGGCGACGATGGAGTCGTAGACCGCTTCGGTAGTCGATTTGAGCATGGTTTTATCCATTTCCCTGACAGTAGAAACGTAGGGTATCTCGTTAAATACCCGCACGATCCAGTAATACATATACGCCCGGGCAAAGTGTGCCTGCGCTGCATATTCACGCAACGTTTGCTCATCCACCGCCCCGGCCGCCTTATGGTAGTTGTTGATGATGCCGTTCGCCACGTTGACCGTCGCGTAGGCATCTCCCCATCCCCTTTCTACATGCGAATTACTGGCAGAATGGACGTAGGTATCGTATTGGATATAGTCCGTATTCCCGAAATAGGGTGTGGTGATGTCGTCCCCTCCAAAGAGCATGACGACAAAGGAGTTGTAATCGGCGCAAAAATAGTTCGTGATGCTTTGGTACAACGCATTATTGGCCAGGTCAAGCTCATCCTGGTTGGTGTAGAAATATTCCGGGAATAATTTTCCATACAGCTCCTCTTCCAGGAAGTCGTCGTTGGATGCACAGGAAAAAAAACCTGCGATCATGGAGAGAAGAAAGATTCTATATTTCATAACAAGTCATTTTAGATTGATTAATACTCCAATATAAGGCTAAAGGTATAACTTCTGGGATTAGGATAGGCATACCAGTCGATCCCGGCGTCGGTGTCGACGTTAGAGCCGTTCGCCGAGGATACTTCCGGGTCATACCCTTTGTACTTGGTGAACGTAAATACGTTCTGGCAGCTTACGGCCAGCCGGATATCCGCAAAGCGGGTCATCTTTTTGGTAAAGCGGTAGGCCAGGCTGAGGTTCCTTACTTTGATGTAACTGCCATCCTGTATCCATTGGTCGGAATTGGGCTTTACCATATTGTTCAGGCTCGGCTTGGAGAACTCCGCCCAGGGGTTTTCCGGCGTCCAGCGGTTCTTCCCCTCACGCGACGTGATCGACATCGAGTTGTCGAGGATATTACCGACCATGGCATAGTTGAGATTCAGTATATCGCGCCCGTGTAGGCCCTCGAACAGTACGTTCAAGTCCCAGTTCTTCCACGACAAATGGTTGTTGAACCCCCACGTGAACTTAGGATTGCTATTGCCGATGATCTGGTAGTCCCCGGCATCGTATTCGCCGTTTTTGTTCAGGTCTTCATAGCGGTAATCCCCCGGTTCCTGTCCATACGCCCGGGCGTCCATCACATGTCCGCGCTGCCATATCCCGAGGTACTTATACCCGTAGATCGTCCCTATCGGCTGTCCGGGCAGGATGATGAACGGGCTGGAGGGGAGTACCCCCGTAGCGTATCCGCCGCCCCAGAGGCGTTCCTGTTCGCCGATGTCGATCACCTTGTTCCGGTTGTGTGAGCCGTTCAGGTTGATCTCATACGACCACGCCCTGTTTTCGAACAGGACATAATTGAGGTTGATTTCGAAGCCTTTGTTTTCCATCTTCCCGATATTGGATTGGATGCTGCCTCCCCCGTTGTAAAGCGGTACGCCTACCCGGGAGAGTAATGCCTCCGTCTGCTTCATGTAGTAATCGAAGGCGATGGACAGTTTACCTTTCAGCACGCTGATATCCAACCCCAGGTCGGTCTGTTTCGTCTCTTCCCACTGCAAGGATTTGTTTCCCGCGACTCCCGGCCTGTAGCCGGCGTATGGTTGTGAAGTACCCCAGCTGTAGGAATTGGAATCCATGGGCGAAAGGGTGGCGTATGAGCCGATGGCCTGGCTACCGGTAACTCCCCAGCCGCCCCTTATCTTGAGGTTGTCGAAAAGGCCTGTCTCTTTCAGGAAAGCCTCTTCCGAAAGCCGCCAGCTTAGCGCAAAGGAGGGGAAATAGCTGAACTGGTTCCCCGGAGCGAATTTAGATGATCCGTCGGCGCGATAGGTACCGGTGAAGTAATAGCGCGAGCCATAATTATAGGTCAGGCGGGTGAAAAAGGAGCGCATCGCCTCGTTGCTGTAGCCGGAGCTTGCCTCCTTCGTTTTCCCCACGGCCAGGTTGTACCATTTGACGGACGGCACCGACAGGTCGTTGCCGGCTCCCCTGAAATCCTGATACTTGCCTTGGCTCTCTTCAAACCCCAGCATGGCGGAGAATTGATGGTTCTTGGCAAAGGCCTTGCTATAGGTCAGGAACGCATTGACGAGCCATGATTTATTTTCTGACGAACTTTGCGACGCATTGGCGATGTTGCCGTTCAGCGCTTTGCTGATGTAATACCGGCTTCCGCCCGTACTGAAACCGATAGAGGCCTTTCCGTTAAACTCCAATCCGTCAATGATCTTGATCCTGACATTTCCCACGGCGTTCCCGCTGTTGGAATACCGCGTATCCTCCAGCGTGGTGAGCAATACCGGGTTCAGGGTTCTCGCCGAGAGGGGATCCATGGACTGATACGTGCCGTCTTCGTTGAACACCTTTGCCGTAGGCGCCCAGATCAAGGCCGACTGAAGCGGGAGGGACATGTGATCCCCGCCGCTGCCCAGGTTGGGGTTTAGCGAACTGCCATGATTGATGCCCGCCTCGACCTGATAGGAGATGCGGCTACTGAGCTCGACGTCCAGCTTGGCGCCCAGGCCGTAACTTTCCGACGAGGTATTGATCAATATCCCGTCCGTATGGCTGTAGGCCGGGGAGACGTAGTATTTCACCTTGTTATTCCCGCCGGTCAACGTCGCCTTGTAGCTCTGCGTGATCCCTGTCCTGAAAATCTCGTCTTGCCAGTCCGTCCCCCCATGTTCCCTGTAATAGGCGATGTCGGCGTCGCTAAAGAGCGCGACCCCTCCCGGTATGGAGGTGACCGTTTGGTTCATAAATTCGGCATATTCCGCCGCCTCCATGATGTCGTATCTTCTGGGTACCTGGTCGAAAGAGATATTGGAATAGACTTTCACTTCGTTTTTCCCCTCGCCGCCCCCTCTTTTGGTGGTCACGATGACGACGCCGTTGGCGCCTTTCGATCCATAGATGGCTGTGGCGGAGGCATCTTTCAGTATCTCGATGGATTCGATATCATAGAGGTTGGGCATACTGCCGTAGTTCCCGTCCACCACGATCAACGGATCGTTATTCCCCAGGATGGAATTAACGCCGCGTATACGGATGGTCGACCCCGACCCCGGCGCCCCGTTGCCTCTTCTGACCACCACGCCCGGCGCCCGTCCCTGCAAAACGGAGTTGATAGACGATCCCGGCTGGTCAAGGAACGACTTAGCCGCTACGGAAGAGACCGCTCCCGTCAGGTCGGACTTCTTCACCGTACCGTACCCGATCACAATCACCTCATCCAGGTTCGCCATATCCTCTTCCAGCACAATGCGGAGGTTGTCCGCCACCGCCACCGTCTGTTTGACATACCCGATATAGGATATTTCCAGCTCGGCCCCAGCCGGCGCTTTCAGCGTAAAACGTCCGTTCCGGTCGGTCACCGCCCCGACGGAACCCCCTTTCACTATCACATTGACCCCCAAAAGCGGGTCGCCGTTCACATCATACACATACCCCGTAATTTCCCTGTCATCAAGAGGAGAAAGGATTTCCCCCGTAGCGCTACTTTTCGGCGTATGGGCCCCGTTATCGACAGCCGCCACGACAGATGCAGAAATGAATAACAGGAAGAAAAGACACTTACATTTTTTCATACCATTCGTTATTATTATATTTAAGATTAGGATTCAACAAGACATCCGCTTCCGGGATCGGTAAAAAATAGCTCTCATGCGTGGGCGGATTCGTAACCGGCCATTCCTCCGGCGAACGCCCCGGCAGGAATGTATGCTCAGGCTGCTCTTTCGCCGCATCCTCCACCAGCTCCAGGCGTACCAGGTCGAACCATCTGCTGGCATATTCGAACCCTGCAAATTCCCAACCCCGTTCAACAAAGACCGAATCCCTGAAAGCCGTCGCGCTCAAGCCGGGCTGCAAATCGTCCACGTGGGGATTCACGCCGTTATTGAGCCCCACTTTGGCGCGGTTACGCACCAGGTTGACACACTCATACGCCAAGGCATTGGGTACGCCGTCGGCCATAGCCTGCGCTTCGGCATAAATCAGCAACACTTCGGCATAGCGGATCACTTGATTCGTCCGGCTACATGCCCAATCCGATTCGCTCAACGGTACCCATTTGGTTGCCCCTTCCAACCCCTCCATCTCCCACATCTTGAAATAATAGGGATGCTTGAACATCATGTTTTCCCACGAGACCATCGGCCGGCTTTCCGGCCAGGGAAGAATAGGGACATCGGTGTAGAACCCTGTCTCTAAAGGAAATTCCCATACAAAGGTCGCCTCTTTTCTTTTCCCTTCTGGGAATCGCTTGAAAAAGTTGATTTCCGGACAATAGAGTTCCCAGCCTCCGAACTGTACCGGGCGGCATGATTTCGGCGCCCTGGCATTGGCTTGGATTGCTTTATTGTAGAACAGCCCGAAGACGAGTTCGTCATTGGTCAGCGGAGTCGGTTTCCACAGGTCGGCAAAGTTATCCAGCAGCCGGTAGCCATATTCCGACTGATTGTTGATGAGTTCAGCCGCCTTGTCTCTCGCCAGCCCGTAATATTCCTGTTTATTCAACGGATAGCCCGCCATGGTCAGGTAGACGCTTGCCAATGTCGCTTTGACGGCTCCTTTGGTAAAACCGGCCAACGATTTGACATCCGTCCAGCGGTATGGAAGCCACTCTTCCGCCTTTTTGAGGTCGGAAATGATGGAGTCATAGACCGCTTCGGCAGACGATTTGAGTATGGTTTTATCCATGACCCTGGCGGTGGTGATATAAGGAATTTCGTTAAAGAACCGTACCAGCCAGAAATAGACATAAGCCCGGACAAAGTAGGCCTGCCCTGCATATTCACGCAAGGTTTGCTCATCAACCGTTCCGGCGGCTTTATGGTAATTGTTGATGATGCCGTTCGCCACATTGATTGCCGCATACGCTGCCCCCCATCCTGTTTCTATGTGCGGACTACCCGCCGGGCGCAGATAGATGTCGTAGGGTATATAGTCCACATTTCCGAAATAGGGCGTGGTGATGTCGTCCCCTCCCATCAGCATCAGGAGGCCGTCGTAATCGGCGGCATAGAATTGTGTGATATCGTGGTATAACGCATTATTCGCCAAGTCAAGCTCATCCTGATTGCTGTAAAAGTATTCCGGGAATATTTTTCCATTCAGCTTCTCTTTCAGGAAGTCGTCATTGGAGCTACAGGCAAAAAGGCCGGCGATCATGGGGCAAAGAAGATATGTATATTTCATAACCATTCCATTTTTTTGATCCATTGATTAATATTCCAATATAAGGCTAAACGTATAACTTCTGGGATTGGGATAGGCAAACCCGTCCATTCCGGCATCGGTATCCGACCCGCCTCCCGAGGAGATTTCAGGGTCATATCCCTTGTATTTGGTGAACGTAAAGACGTTCTGGCAGCTTACGGCCAGCCGGATATCCGCAAAACGGGTCATCTTTTTGGTAAAGCGGTAGGCCAGGCTGAGATTTCTCACTTTGATATAGCTGCCATCCTGTATCCATTGGTCGGAATTGGGCCTTACCATATTGTTCAGGCTCGGCTTGGAGAACTCCGCCCAGGGATTTTCCGGCGTCCAGCGGTTTTTCCCCTCACGCAACGTAATCGCCATCGAGTTGTCCAGAATATTCCCTGCCAGGGCATAAGTGAGATTCAGGATGTCGCGCCCATGTACCCCCTCGAACAGCACGTTCAAATCCCAGTTCTTCCACGACAGGTGGTTGTTGAACCCCCATGTGAATGTAGGATTGCCATTGCCGATGATCTGGTAATCTCCCTCGTCGTATTCGCCATTCCCGTTCAGGTCTTCATACCGGTAATCCCCCGGTTCCTGTCCTTGTGCCCTAGCGTCCATCACATGTCCGCGTTGCCATATCCCCAGATACTTATACCCATAAATTGTCCCGATGGGGTGTCCCGGAAGAATGATAAACGGGCTGGATGGGAGTGTAGCGTATCCACCACCCCAGAGGCGTTCCTGTTCGCCGATGTCGATCACTTTGTTCCGGTTGTGGGAGCCGTTCAGGTTGAGGTCATACGACCACTCTTTGTTTTCGAACAGGAGATAATTGAGGTTGATTTCAACCCCCTTGTTTTCCACTTTTCCGATATTGGAGGGGATACTGCCTCCCCCGTTATAGATGGGTACACTCACTCTGGAGAGCAATTCCTCCGTTTGCTTCATGTAGTAATCAAAGGCGATGGATAATTTACCTTGCAAAACGCTGACGTCCAATCCCAGATCGGTTTGTTTCGTCTCTTCCCATTGCAACGCTTCGTTTCCCGCGACTCCCGGTCCATATCCGGCATACCGCTGTGAACTGCCCCAAGTGTAAGAGGAGGACGACATGGGCGAAAGGGTGGCGTATGGGCTAATGGCCTGACTGCCGGTGATCCCCCAGCCGCCTCGTATCTTGAGATTGTCGAACATACCCGTCTCTTTCAGGAAAGCCTCTTCCGAAAGCCGCCAGCCTAACGCGAAAGAGGGGAAATAGCTGAATTGATTCCCCGGAGCGAATTTGGATGATCCGTCGGCGCGGTATGTGCCGGTGAAATAATACCGCGAACCATAATTGTAGGTCAGGCGGGTAAAAAAGGAGCGCATCGCCTCATTGCTGTAACTCGAACTTGCATCCTTTGTCTTCCCCACGCCCAGGTTGTACCATTTGACAGACGGCACCGACAGGTCTTCGCCGCTTGCACTGGCATCCTCATATTCGCTTTGGCTCTCTTCAAACCCCAACATGGCGGACAACTGGTGCATGTTAGCAAATGTCTTACTGTAGGTCAGGAAAGCATTGACCAGCCATGATTTGTTTTCACTCGAACTTTGCGATGCATTGGCTATGTTGCCGTTCAGCGCTTTGTTGATGTAATACCGGCTTCCGCCCGTACCGAAACCCACAGACGCCTTTCCGTTAAACTCCAATCCGTCAATGATCTTGATCCTGATATTCCCCACCGCGCTCCCGTTATTTGCATACCGCGTATCCTCCACCGTGGTGAGCAATACAGGGTTCAGGGTTCTTGCCGAGAGCGGATCCAGCGCCTGATACGTACCGTCTTCGTTGAACACCTTGGCCGTAGGCGCCCAGATCAACGCCGACTGAAGCGGGAGAGAGCCGAGATTCGCACCGTTTCCCAGATTGGGGTTCAGCGAACTGCTATGGTTGATACCCGCTTCGATCTGATAGGATATGCGGCTACTGAGTTCGACGTCTAATTTAGCTCCCAGCCCGTAACTTTCCGACGAGGTATTGATCATGATCCCATCCGTATGGTTGTAGGTCGGGGAGACGTAGTATTTCACCTTCTTATTTCCTCCGGTCAACGCCGCCTTGTAACTTTGCGTGATCCCCGTCCTGAAGATCTCGTCTTGCCAGTCTGTCCCCCCGTGCTCCCTGTAATAGGCGATATCGGCGTCTGTAAAGGTGGCGACCCCACCCGGCACAGAGGTGGCGACCTGGTTCATAAATTCGGCATATTCCGCCGCCGCCATGATGTTGTATCTTCTGGGTACCTGGTCGAAAGAGATATTGGAATAGACCTTTACTTCGCTCTTTCCTTCGCTTCCTCCTCTTTTAGTGGTCACGATGACGACGCCGTTGGCGCCTTTCGAGCCATAAATGGCTGTGGCGGAGGCATCTTTCAGTATCTCGATGGATTCGATATCATAGAGGTCGGGCATACTGCCGTAGTTCCCGTCCACCACAATCAGCGGGTCGTTATTCCCCAGGATGGAATTAACGCCACGTATACGGATGGTCGGCCCCGAACCCGGTGCACCGTTACCTCTTCGCACCACGACGCCCGGCGCACGTCCCTGCAAAACGGAGTTGACGGAAGATCCCGGCTGGTCAGAGAATGATTTGGCCGTTACGGAAGTGACCGCCCCTGTCAGGTCGGACTTCTTGACCGTCCCGTACCCGATCACAACCACCTCATCCAGGTCCGCCGTATCCTCTTCCAGCACAATGCGCAGGTGATCCGCCGCCCTTACCGTCTGTTTGATATACCCGATATAGGAGATTTCCAGTTCGGCTCCCACCGGCGCCTTCAACGTAAAACGCCCCTCCTGGTCGGTTACCGCTCCGGTGGAACCCCCTTTCACTTTCACGTTGACCCCCAAAAGCGGCTCGCCGTTTGCATCATACACATATCCCGTGATTTCCCTGTCATCAAGAGGAGAAAGGATTTCCCCCGTAGCGCTCGCCAAGACAGATGCGGAAAGAAACAAGAAGAAGAAAAGACATTTCAACCGAATTGTCATTGAGTTAGTGGTGTGTGGTATTCGAGACTCCATACGATCAACGATAGTAAATTAGGTTTATATTGAAGCAAATGTAATAAAAATAAGTAAACCAACTACCTAATGCCTATTTTTTTAAGAGAGAAAGCGTTTTTTCTATCTGCTCTTTCGCACTTTCCGGAGTATATCCAAATCCGGCTTTTTTTGACTAACTTTGGGGACTAATAAACAATCAGAATAAAAGAAGATCAAGATGAATATAGGCAGAGTACAGGAATTACTCAAGAAACAAGAAGATATAAGGCTCGAATTTAAAAAGGCAAAGAAAGAGTTGCCGAATAATTTATTTGAGTCAATTTGTTCCATGCTAAATCGAGACGGAGGAGATATTCTTTTAGGTGTTGCCGACAATGGAACAATCGTTGGTGTAGATGAAGATAAAATATCAACAATGGTAACGAACTTGACAAATCTATCCAATAACAAACAAAAATTAGACCCTCCTTTTATTTTGTTTCCTCAAAAGTATGAAATAGATGGACAGTGGATCATACATATTCAAGTTCCAGCAAGTTCTCAAGTACATAAAACTGGCGAATTCATCTACGATAGAAGCAATGATGGCGATTTCAGGCTAACTCAAGCGCAGCAGATTGCTGATATCCACAATAGGAAGCGCAATTATTATACAGAGGGGATCATTTATTCAGCTTTGAGGTTTGAAGATTTCAAGCCAGAATTATTCGAAAAAGCGAGAAATCTCATAAAGAGCAATAAATCCAATCATCCTTGGCTTGCATTGAATGACAAACAGATGTTGGATATCGCAGGCTTCCGAAAACGGGATTTCCAGTCGGGACATGAAGGATATACATTGGCAGCTGCCTTATTATTTGGGAAAGATGAAGTCATTCAGCAGATTATTCCTCATTATAAAATTGATGCAATGGTGAGGATTGAAAATGTGGAACGATACGATGACCGGGAATATATTCAAACCAACCTGATTGATGCCTATGATATGCTTATGAATTTTGTTGAAAAGCATTTACCTGACAGATTTTACATGAAAGGAGATCAGCGGATAAGTTTAAGAACAGTCATATTCAGAGAAGTCACAGCCAACATACTTGTTCATAGGGAGTATACCAACGCTTACCCATGCAAGTTTACTATTTTCTCAGATAGAGTTGAAACAGAAAATGCAAATAATTCGAGAGGACATTTTAAAATAAACCCGACAGACTTCAGCCCATTCCCCAAGAATCCGACTATTACGAAATTTTTCATTCAATTAGGACGAGCCGAGGAACTCGGGTCAGGAGTGTTAAATGTTTCCAATTTCATAAAAGAATATTCCGGTGGAGGTGAAGCGGCTTTTATAGAGGATGATATATTTCGTATAATTGTGCCTATCACCAAGATGCCAAGTACAACCGAAGCTACAAAAATTGATAGCGCTGAAAATGGTGCTGTAAATGGTGTTGATGGTGCTGTAAATCTTAATGATGCTCTTAATAACATTATAGATGATGCTATAGAAAAAGGAGTCATTCATAATTTGAGTAGAGCTATGAGAAATGGGGCTATTGATACGATGCGAATTATATATACAAACAAAGAAGGAGTAAAGGCAAAAGACATTATTTCTCAGATAAGTAAATCACCATCTTCAGTTGATCGTTATTTAAGTATACTTCATAAAATTGGTCTGATAAAATTTGATGGTTCACCAAAATCAGGGAGGTATTCAGTAAATCAGGGATCCGCTCTAAGAAATTAGTACGGAATAACATGACTTTTTACATACTCCCCTGCCAAGGCGAATTATTTTCGACGGGCGGACAAGAGGCCTGCCAGGTACGTTTTCAATCTGATAACGCCTGCTTGATGTCGTCAAACAGGTCGTCCGCCGGTTCCAGACCGACAGAAAGACGGATGGTTTCTTCTTTGATGTCCATCTCCCTGCGCTGCTTGTCTCCAAACGTGCCATAGATTGTACTTGCCGGATGGATAATCAGCGACTTGTTATCAAACAGGTTAGTCGCACGGCGTATCATTTTCAGGTTGTTAATCAGACGGAAACAAGCCTCGCGCGAAGGTAAGTCAAACGTCAGCATCGCGCCGGGATATGCCCCGAACTGCGCCCGACTGATTGCATAATAGGGGTTTTCTTCCAGTCCGGTATAATTGACGGAAACAATCCCTTCCAGCGTTTGCAGCCGTTTTGCCAACGCCAAAGCGGTCGAAGCATAACGTTCGAAACGCAGTTGCAGCGTTTCCAACCCCAGCGACTGCATATAGGCGACCTGTGGCGTCATATAGGCGCCCATATTACGGTGGATCTCCCTGCGCAAGCGGGTGGTAAACGCCGTTTGGCCATATTGTCCATACCAGGCTTTCAACACCTTCGAGCGGCTCCAGTCAAACGTGCCGTAATCCAGGATTAACCCGCCGACCGTCGTCGCTCCTCCCGAAATATACTTCGTGCTGGATACCACCTCGATATTCACGCCAAAGCGTTTGGCGTCGAACGAAGAAAAGGGCACAACCGTCGTATCGGCAATCAAAGGGACGCCGGCAGCCTGTCCGATAGCGGCCAACGCGTTCAAATCAGCTATTTCCAATTGCGGATTGGTAATGACTTCAAGAAAGATCGCACACGTATGGTCATCCACCTTCGCACGTACCTCTTCCGGATTGGTCAGGTCGCAGAAACGCGCCTCCACGCCAAAAGCGGCCAACGTCCCTTTCAGGAACGAATAGGTGTTGCCGAACAGGTGGGGAGAGGTCACGATATTCGAACCAGCATAAGCCACCGTCATCAACGTATTGCTGATCGCCGCCATTCCCGAGTTGAGGGCGGTCACGCTAAGGGCTTGCGTGACCAAGCGCACGCGGTCTTCGAAATAGTGCACGGTCGGATTGGTGATCCGGGAATAAAAATGATCCTGCGAGCGTCCGCAAAAGGCCTCTTCCATCGCTTCGGCCGTCTCAAACTCAAAGGCAACGGACTGGTATACCGGCATAGCTAATGCATGATAAGCGTCCGGTTTCGCATAGGGGGCGTGAAGCAATCGGGCTTCAAAATTAGTCGTATCCATCTCAAATTTAATCAAACATGTTTCTGAACTTACTGAAAATCTTCTCCTTCATTGACTTTTTAGGTTGGAAATTAGGAGAATTTTCCAGTCCGCTCAAGGTCGCCTTTTCCGATTCGGAAAGTGTCTCGGGAATATATACGCTTACGTTGACCAGCAGGTCGCCCGTACCATAATTATGGACGGATGGCAACCCTTTGTTTCGCAAACGCAACACTTTGCCGGGCTGCGTACCCGGTTCTATCTTCACTTTTGCCTTGCCGTCGATGGTCGGCACCTCCACTTCTCCGCCCAGCGCGGCTTGCGGAACGCTCAGCAAAAGACTGTACAACAAATCGTTATCATCACGGATCAGCTCAGGATGCGGCTCTTCTTCAATCAGGATAAGCAGATCCCCGTTCACGCCTCCATGCCTGGCAGCATTTCCTTTCCCGCTCATCGAGAGCTGCATCCCCTCGCCTACACCGGCCGGGATACTGATCGTGATAATTTCGTCGTCGCGTACGATGCCTTCGCCGCTACAGGCCGGGCATTTTTTGGTAATGACCGTGCCTTCGCCGTTACATGTAGGGCAGGTCGTTTGCGTCTGCATCTGTCCGAGGAATGTATTGGTGACACGGGTAACGACCCCGTTGCCATGACACGTTTCGCAGGTTTTGGTACTGTTTGCGCCTTCTGCGCCGCTACCCTGGCAGGTGCGGCATGTCACGGCCTTTTTTACCTTGATTTTCTTATCGACGCCTTTCGCTATTTCGCTTAGGTTCAGCTTCACTTTCACGCGCAGGTCTGACCCCCTGTTCACCCTGCGTCCGCCGCGTGAAGAGCCGAAACCGCCGAAGCCGCTAAAGCCGCCGAAATGCCCGCCGAAAATATCGCCGAATTGTGAGAAGATATCATCCATACTCATCCCGCCGCCATAGCCTCCGGAAGATGATGCGCCGCCTACGCCGGCATGTCCGAATTGGTCATAGCGTTGCCGTTTTTGCGTATCGCTTAATACGTCATACGCTTCGGCAGCCTCTTTAAACTTCTCTTCGGCGGCTTTATCCCCGGGATTTTTATCCGGGTGATATTCTATGGCCTTTTTACGATAGGCCTTTTTAATTTCTTCGGCCGTAGCCGTTTTCCCAACGCCTAATATCTCATAATAATCTCTTTTTGCCATCTTTGCTATTTGTTATGTATGCCTCTTTATTCTCCGACGACGACTTTGCCATGGCGGATCACCTTATCATATAACGTATATCCCCTTTGGACGCAATCCAGTACCTTACCCTTCATCTCTTCATCCGGTGCAGGTACAATGGCTATCGCCTCGAACATCTCGACGTCAAACGGTTTGCCGTCCGCATCTATCGGTTTCACACCCTGCTGCGACAGGTAACCCATGAATTTATTATAGATCAGATCCACTCCTTCCGCCACAACCGCGATATCATCCGATGCCCGGATATTTTGTAATGCCCGTTCAAAATCGTCTATCACCGGCAGGAGGTTACGCAACGCCGACTCGCCACCGCTTTTGATCAGGTCTGCTTTCTCGCGCAACGTCCGCTTCCTGTAATTGTCGAACTCCGCCATCAGCCGCAGGTGTGAATCGTTCAGTTCGTCATATTTTTTCTGTAACACGCCCAGTTCATCCGCCACATTGTCACTTTGTCCGAAATCTTCTGCCGCAACGTCTTGTTCATCCTGCAAATTTGTCGCATCTTCACTTCTCAAGCATCCTTCCTGTCCGCTTAATTCTTTTTCTTCGCTATGATCAACCATATCCGTCATATCTATTAATTCACGCTTTAATCCTTATTTCGCGCACAAAGTTAAGGAAACATTCCGGTTATCCACCCTTTTGCACACACTCTTCTCCTATCAAATATGTTGCCAATGATTTCACTCCACTGGAAATTCTTACCAGAACCACGAAAGAGAACGAAAGGATGGAAAGAGGGAAAGTATATCTCCCATATGAAATATAAAATGGGGACAGACAAACTGGATTAATGATTGTTTTTTAGCGAGAATACCTCCTCTTATATTTTCAACGTCGGTTATTCCCTGTGACTTTTTCTTTTTGATATTTTTAAGAAACCGAACCGTCGGCTACTTTGGTTTTTTTCGGGGAATCTTGGCTCTATGATATCATCTCCACGGTGGGCTTCGTTGATCTTTTTCGCTTTATTTATCATTTCCTCGTGTTTATTTATCATTTCTTCACGAAACTGCTTACCTTCTTCTATTTGTATCTTTTCCTGTATCTTTTCCTGTATCTTTATCACTTCTATGCTATTTGTGCTTGTTATCCTGAAGTCTTTAAATTGATACAAAAGGGATTCCTTGTACTTGTCTTTCTCTGCAGAAAATGAATTATAGAGTAATAAAGAGAACGCTTTAGAATTTTTATTATTCTCAAAATGTATTTTTATTACCTTATTATATATATTTACACTGATAGGAAGGCCAAAAATATCCTTTTCTATAGAATCGAAAATAAAGTCAAATGCCAGTTTGTCTTTTATATAGCCCTGAATCACCCATATATATTTGGGAAGCGACCGGAAAAGAATATCCGTCTTGTCTATTCCCAATGAATCTTTCTCCACATTATCATATAAAAAAGCTTTGTAATCGTTGTTTTTTATCAGAAACAGATCCCAATTAAATCGCTTGCTGTTATTATCTCCAGGCAGAAGATATTTATCGCAAATAAATTTGATATGCTCATATCTGGTCAAAATATCTTCATAAGTCACTTTTATTGTCGGAGAGAGTGGGATAATCACGCATTTTGGCTCAGCCGATAAAAAGTTCTCAACATTTTCCTTCAACTTCTTGTTTGTCAGACTTTCTATTCCTATATCTCTTCTCCACCATGATGTAACAACTTTAGATTCGTCATTGTCTTTAAAACGGATACGAGAGAAAGGCCCTACCTGATCATCATGTGCGTAAAATCGGTCAATATAATCTGAAACTTTGTCAAATGATGATCTTCCCTCATATTTTTCTTTATTAAAACGATAACCATTTAACGTAACGAGATGATCCTGATTCTTATCTTCAAACCGCATACCCAACAAAACAGGAATATCAGCTCTCAAATAAGCATAAATAAACCCCTTTAAATACCCGTCGAAATATTTGTTTTCAGGAGATAAAGTTTTAATCTCAGGGACTAATCCTAAATTTTGAATGGCTTTAGCTACTTGCATGTGAGTTAGTCCCACACTGGGAAATATTTTACCTGTGGAATCAGGACCATCTCCTGCCAAAAGCGTTATTTCACTTAAACTGGGGGCTTTTGTTTGAAAAAGTTCCGCCGTTTTATGAAACGCCGTCCATAAGGCTGTGGTGGCGCAGGATGCAACTACTCCATCTTGTTCTTTAAACGGCATCGTTGTGACTTCGCATTTTCTGCCGAATAAATTGATATTATGTTTACTTAAACATCTATAATGCCTGTATTTTGCGTTTGGAGTTGCATTATCATCCTTGTATTTATAGGTTTTTATATAGGTCACACCAAAGATTCCCGTAGGAATAGGTTTAGCAACGATACAACCTTCATAAGAGTTCCATAACTCGCTTTTATGGTCATAGATCATATTCTCAAAGTCTTGCTTTGAAAATTCTTTAGAAAAAAAATGTATCCTCTTACATGTTTTTTTGTAAGCGGTATAACACTTGGCATAATAATTGGCATAATCTTCCAAATAATTCTGGCAAGTGTAGTTTTTCTCCACTATAATTGTTCTGATATTTAACCCATTCTTCTCAGCAAAAAGATAACTTGTAAAACAGTTGAATATAGAACTATTTTCGATTTCTTTTTGCAAAATGGGGGTATCTTTCAACAATAGCGCATTTTTAAAATTCTCTCTAAAACGAACAAGATCACCCTCATCATGACAAGAGTAATGATCAAAAAAACGATTGGGATCAGTGTTTTCCATTAAAACTAGGCAAAGCTGTAGGTTAAAAATTATTCAGGATGACCAATTTGCGTTCCCATAACTTTAGGATCCACTATTCTTAGCTTGGTGTATTCTAACTTTCTTACTAAAATTTCGGATAAATCTGTCACGATCTCCTCTTTATTATCCTCTATCTTTACTCTCTTTTTGCTTCGGACTATTGTTGTTTTGCCCTTTCCTATTTTTACCTCTAACACAGGTATTCCTATTTCTACATTTTCTTCTTTCATTGCCATGATATAATCTTTTTTATTAATATTCAACACCACAAAGATAACAAAAAAACTTAACACGCACCATGTAGTGTTGTTTTTTTTGTTTATTTAACTATTCGTCTGGCTTTTTAGAGGAAGAGGGATTGACTTTTTCTTCGACACTTTTGTGAATATCCTTTATTGTCGACAAACATATGCATAGACGACTTACGCGGACTTGAATGTCTGTCGCTAACTTTTGGGTCGTAACTTTTATCTTTTCTAAAATTTCCGTATCGTTTATCTTTCCTGAAATTTCCGTATCTTTTATAAAGGATAGTTCACGATGCGCGTATTCTTGATACCTACTTTTGCATTCTTCAATCTGCACGAGGGCAAATTCCACTTGTATAAACAACTCATTGGACAAATTTTCATCTAATTTCAATGCATGAAACGCCTCCCTGACACGAAATTGATCCAACTCTAATAGCCGAGTTAAAGGAATAAGAGAATAAAATCCGCTCTCCAAACCTACCAGCTCATCACTTTTCGTTACCAGCTCATCAAGCGCCTTATAGTTCTTCTCAATCGTTCTTATAATTCTGTCTAATGACGTATATACGAGCTGTGCATCTGATTTTCGTGATCTTTTTCTCACGTTTCTTCTTGAGTTATAATCAAAGGCATAAATGCCAATCGGAACCATAGCTGAAACTATGGCACCCCAAAAAGATCCCCAAAAATTAGGCATGTTGCCTGATAGTGGCAAAGCATCTGCACATACCTGACAGCTACACATACTGAAGGCAAGCATTACGAAAAGAAAAACTAACATGTAAAGCAATTTATTCATAATTCATAACAAATTTGGAGTATACAACACATTATGGATGCAAATATACAAAAATAATGCATTCGCAATCAATTGTTCACTAAAAAAATAAGTTTTAGTTGTGTGCTATTTTGATAGCTTGGACTTTTGATTAGTCATATCAAAGAGTTCACTCATATTCATCGCGAACCCGTTTCGGTAGTTTCTTTACGACTTCATCGACGGAATGGAGAATCCATTTTTTCACCTCTTCGTCTTTCATTTCCCGATTCAGAGAAATCGTGTTCCAATATTTTTTATTAAAGTGATAGGCGGGCTCTACGCAGGCGTATCGTTCCCGCAGCTCAAGGGCTTGTTCCGGATCGCATTTCAACGTGATTTGCAATTCGGGATTATCCAACGGGATTAAAGCATACATTTTCCCCATGACCTTCATCACCAGGGAAACGTCGTCAAACGGCAAACAGTCGGTCGTCCCTTTGATAGAAAGGCAATACGCATGAAGTTCTTCGACATTCATATCTTTGATGTTTATTGTATCCACAATCACAAGCCAAATGTACTAACATTTCGACACTTTCCCCCCTCTGTTCTCCGCAAAATAGCAAATGCATGTACACATGCTGCATAACATCTCTTTTTGTTCTTGCTAAAACGTTTTATCATGTATTTTTGCTACACATCTGGGTTATTAGAAAACAACATGAAAACAAGCATTTACTTTATTTTGGCAGGTATTCTTTTGTTTGCCTGCAATTGGGAGCGGAAACCGGAAGGCGAAAGAGGGTTTAATACGAAATACGAAGGAATCTATTCAAGCAGGATTGCCTTTCCGATTGGCGGTTTGGGGACGGGTATGTTTTGCGTGGAGGGCACGGGGGCTATCTCCAATATGTCTTTGCGGCACCGTCCGGAAGTGTTTCACGAACCTGTCATGTTTGCCGCTTTGCATCTTAAGGATGTTGAAAACGGGACGAAAATCCTGGAAGGGCCTGTGCCGGACTGGAAAAAGTTCGGGATGCCTCAATCGGCTTTGGGGGGAGGCGGAACATGGGGGCTCCCGAGGTTTAAGGAATCGACGTTCCATGTACGCTTCCCGTTTGCGGAAATTGAATTGAAAGACAGGGAATTGCCCGTTAAAGTTGAGATTACGGCATGGAATCCGTTCATCCCCACGGATGCCGATAATTCAAGCCTTCCGGTCGGAGGGTTTGAATACCGGTTTACCAATACGGGTACGGAGGAGCTGGAGGCCATCTTTTCCTATAACGCCCGCAATTTCATGCATGTTCAGGGGAAGGGCGATTCTTATATCCGCTCTTTTGAAAACGGATTCGTCCTCTGCCAGGCGGGGGATGAAAACGCACCCTTCCACGAAGGCGAATTTGCCATCTTTACGGATAATCCGGGAACCGTCGTCAACCATAATTGGTTCAGAGGGGCCTGGTTCGATCCGCTTACCGTTTGCTGGAACAATATAAGCGGCGGGCGGATGAAGACAAACGAAGAGAGGGAGCCCGGAGCTACGGGAGCGTCGCTGTCCGTTCCGCTAACGCTCAAACCGGGAGAAACGCAGCGGGTAAATCTGTATATGTCATGGCATGTCCCCTATTCCAACTTGCGAATCGGAGGCGAACCTAAAACCGATACGGATATTCCTTATCCCCCTGCGCTGACTGACCATACCGGCGGCTATGATTATGACAATACGGGGGAGGGGCATTACAGGCCCTGGTATAGCGGCAAGTTTGGCCGCGTGGACGATATAGCGACATACTGGCTCCATCATTACGCGGAGCTGAAAAGCAAAACGCAATTATTCACCAACTCTTTTTATAAAAGCTCATTACCGGCAGAGGTGATTGAAGCCGTCGCTGCCAACCTGACCATATTAAAATCGCCAACGGTATTCAGGCAGTTCGACGGAAGGATGTGGAACTGGGAAGGATGCGGAGATACCTGGGGCTCCTGCCATGGCTCCTGCACCCACGTGTGGAATTATGCGCAGGCTATCCCCCATTTGTTTCCCGAAATGGAAAGAACCTTGCGCGAAACGGAGTTCTTTGTGAGTCAGGATAAAAGAGGGCATCAAGCGTTTCGCTCGAATCTTCCGATACGTCCGGTCGTCCATGATTTTCATTCAGCCGCCGACGGGCAATTGGGAGGGATCATGAAGGTGTATCGCGAATGGAGGATATATGGAAACCGGGGATGGCTTGAATCCATTTACCCGGCTGTAAAGCGGAGTATGGATTATTGCATCGGCGCCTGGGACCCGGATGAAACAGGTGTGGTCGAAGAACCCCATCACAATACGTACGATATCGAATTTTGGGGGGCTAACGGAATGATGAACAGTTTTTATTCCGGCGCATTACAGGCTGTATCCCTGATGGGTGAAACGTTGGGAGAAGATGTGTCCAGGTATGCCGCATTGTTGTCCAAAAGCAGGGAATATATGGAAACAAGGCTGTTCAATGGCGCGTATTTCATTCAGGATATACGCTGGCAAGGCCTCAAAGCGCCGGATCCGACAAAGGCACAGTCTATCAATACGCGATATTCCCCGGAGGCCATTGAGATTTTAGAAAAGGAAGGGCCTAAATACCAGTATGGAACCGGCTGCCTGTCCGACGGCGTCCTGGGTTCGTGGATATCCCTGGTTTGCGGTATGCCGGAAGTGATTGATAGGGACAAAATAAAGAGCCACCTGATTTCTGTCCATAAATATAATCTCAAAAGGGATTTAAGTAATCATGCCAATCCGCAACGCCCCACGTTTGCTTTGGGCAATGATGGCGGACTGCTGTTATGCAGTTGGCCTGAAGGCGGCAAACTTCAGTTACCTTTCGTCTATAGCGATGAAGTATGGACGGGCATTGAATATCAGGTAGCCGCCCATCTAATGTTTGAAGGAGAGGTCGAAAAAGGGTTGGAAATCGTTCGTACCTGTCGCGAAAGATATGACGGAAAAACAAGAAATCCGTTTAATGAATACGAGTGCGGAGCCTGGTATGCCAGAGCGATGGCCAGCTATGCCTTACTGGAAGGGTTGACGGGCGTTCGTTATGACGCGGTAGACGGTATCTTGTATATCCATTCCAGAATAGGGGACAATTTTACCACTTTCCTTTCTACAAATACAGGATTCGGCAATGTCGGGCTGAAAAACGGAAAGCCTTTCATAGATGTAGTATACGGTTCTGTAAAGGTGAATAAATGTATGGTATCCGATGTGGAAATGAGTTTATAAAAATAAAAGATTATGGCGCTAACGGAAAAGTAGGCAGAATGCCTGAAAGCTGACGACGATTGACAAAAACGGTTTCAGATCCATCTTTGTAAATTTACTTTTTCCTATAAAAAAAGAAAGCAAGAATAAGCGTTGGAATGGCAACGGCCAGGATTTTTTCCAACCAAAGACTATGCGCCAAATCCCGATCCAACAAGATACCCAAAATAATTCCCACGCTAGCGCCTAAGAACAAGCTTAAACGTAACCTGGATTTGGAAAGGGTAACATTCGCCCCGTGCAGAAAAAGGATGAGTAAAGATACAGGCAGCCATTCCCTAACGCCATAAAAACAATGCCCTATCTCATCCTCATACACTCTCAAGGCGATGATTATAATTAGAAGAAGAAGTGTGCCGATAGCATAAAAAACACGTTTGCTCGTTTTCATAGGTTGTCAGATTTTATATTGTTTATCACTAATAACCGCAAATATAATTATTCTTTTATAATGACGACGAATCGCAATCACCTGTAAATCAAATAGTACCCGTCATTGCGAACGCAGTGAAGCAATCCAGATGTGTGTCTATGTGTCGCACTTCTGGATTGCTTCACTGCGTTCGCAATGACGGATACTATTTGATTATAATCGGCTGTAAATCATGCTATCGCCGTCATTTCCCTTTTTGATAAACCTGGTTTATTGGGTACTCGCAAAGACGGATAATATTACCCGCCGGATGTACACAATAGTGTAGCTGGGCGTACATAGTTGTGTAGTCGGAAACAGACAATTGTGTAGCCGGAGGTATACAATAGTGTAGCCGGGGCTAGACAATTGTGTAAAACCGAACAAGTAAAGCTTTGACATACCCGTCAAAAACCTTACCTAATTAAAACCAATAATTATATATCATTACTATAAGAGACAGTATCACGTATATAGTAAGAATAATATTACTTGTTCTTAATCTTTTGTTTTCCTTTTTCAGTTTTTCTATTTCACTATTTTCTTCAAATCCACTCATAAGAAATCTAATTTATATTGTTTATTGTTGCAGTACACTGTCCATGTTTATTTTTCCGTAGGCGCTATATTCTTATCGAACCTGAGAGCTATCAGATATACGAAAAGTGAGCCTAATGCAGCCATACTTAAACCCAGCAATATAGTTTAAGTTATTTCCAAATTAATAGCCACAAATATAATCATTCTTTTAAAATGACGAAATAGTATGCACCCTCTTTCCAAAGAGTATGCATACTTTTTCCAAAAAGGATGCATACTCTTTCGGAAAAGGATGCACACGGTCATGCTCGGAAGAAGTATCCTTTTTATTATGGTATGTTTTCCAATCAATAAAATGACTATATTTACTCCCCTAAACCACTTTATCTTTGATCGATATGAATAGCAGGGTTCTCGTTTTCATCATGGCTTTGTTTAATGCCTGCCAGCTGACGGAGCGGCAGGCCGCCGAGTTTGTCCCTTTTACCCGGAGCGTCGATTGGGAAAAGGATTTTGCCAACCCACCCGCCGATGCGCGGGCTCGCGTGTTCTGGTGGTGGCTCGAGGGGTACATCACCCGGCAGGGAATTATGGACGATCTCCACGCCATGAAAGAGGCGGGTATCGCCGGGGCAATCGTTTTTGATGCGGGAAGTTCGGGCTATTACACGGGAGGGAAACCTACTTATCACAACTCGGTGTTGCCCACACAGCAGGGCGTAGGGTTTATGACACCGGAATGGCGCGATCTGTTTGCCTTTTCGTGCCGCGTAGCCGATAGCCTTGGGATTGAGCTGAGCCTGAGCATCACCAGCGGGTGGAACGATGGCGGCCCGTGGGTGACGCCCGAATATGCCTCGCAGAAACTCGTCTGGAGCGAAATCACCGTCGCCGGCGGACAGGTCATAGACAGCCTGCTGCCGTTGCCGGAAAAGCTATTGACGTTCAAGGGGTATCCCTATTTCAGTCCCATCGCCGTGCTGGCGTTGAAGCTGTCGCCGGAAGCCGGGACGGTGGAGCCGTTGCCATGGTTCGATATCAAAGCCGTGCATAGCATAGCCATCCCGCAAACGCCCACAGGGTTGGGGTACGACTGGGAAGCGCTTGTCCGTCCGCTTCCCGACGGGCTGACCGGATGCCATGCCCTGGAGGATGATGTTACAGACATCAGCGAATATGTGGACGGCGACGGGCGGCTCAAATGGGAGGCGCCTCCTGGACGCTACGCCATCCTGCGCTTCGGGCACACCGGCACCGGCGTCAGCGTCTCCACCCACAGCCCCGGCGCCGGAGGGTTGGCGATTGATTACATGAGCGCCGAGGCGACGAATTTGCAGTTTGAGCATGTGGTAGCGCCCATTTTGCAGGATCTTCGGAAAACAGGATGCCAAAGCCTGCGCTATCTCCACGACGACAGTTGGGAACTGGGAGCCGCCAACTGGACGCCCTCCATGGAAAAAACTTTTGCCGCCGCCACCGGCTACGACATCCGGAAATACCTCCCCGTCATCGCCGGAAAGATCATCGAAAGCCACGACGTTTCCGACCGCTTCCTGTACGACTTCCGGCGCACCATCGCCGACCTGGTTCATCAAAACCATTACCGGAGGTTGAAAGAGCTGGCGCACCGTCATGGCATGGGGCTGCACCCCGAATCGGGAGGCCCGCACCCGGCGCCCATCGACGCACTGAAAAACATGGGAGAGAACGATATCCCCATGGGCGAGTTCTGGACGATCGCCAACACGCACCGGGTCGAACCGCACCGGAGACTATACGTCAAACAGGGCGCATCAGCCGCCCATATCTACGGCAAACGCTTCATGCAGGCCGAAGGGCCTACCAGCATAGGCCCCCACTGGGAACGCGACCCGTGGATGCTGAAACCGACCATGGACAGGGTCTTTTGCGAGGGAATGAACCGCTTTGTCATCCATACCTTTACACATTCGCCGAGGGAGGCGGGACTGCCCGGCAACGAATATTTCGCAGGCACGCACTTCAACCCTAACGTCACCTGGTGGAAGCAGGGAAAGGCGTTCCTCGACTGGTCGGCACGCAATTCGTTCATGCTCTCGCAGGGGCTTTTCGTGGCGGACGTCGCCTTTTATTACGGCGATAATGTGCCGAATCAGGTGCCTTTGAAAAACATTGACCCAAGGCTGGGCGAGGGATACGACTACGATGTGGTCAATACGGACGTCATCCTGAACCGTATGGCCGCCCGAAACGGCAAAATATACCTGCCGGACGGCATGAGCTATCACGTGCTGGTACTCCCCGACCGCAAAGCCATCCTCCCCGAAACGCTCGAAAAAATAGAACGGCTGGTGAAAGAGGGCGGGGTAGTGGTCGGCCCCAAACCCGAAACCGGCACAGGGCTGAAGAACATCCGGACATCCGGCACGAAGATCGCACGGATAGCAGGCCGGCTGTGGGGAAACATCGATGGCGTCGATGTGACCGAAAACCGCTACGGCAAAGGGAAAGTCGTTTGGGGGAAAGAGATACGCACCGTTTTGCAGGACAAGGGGGTGACGCCCGATTTTGAATATGCCGGCGGGAGGGAGCAGTCGGCTTTGTCGGTGGACTACATACACCGTTGCGACAGCGGCCGGCATATCTATTATGTAGCCAACCGCAAGGAGCAACAGGAATTGCTGATCTGTCGTTTCCGCGTCGGCGACATGCAACCCGAACTGTGGTACCCCGAAACGGGCAAGACGGTTCCCGTTCCCGTTTACAGTTGCGAGGGGGGACAGACCTCCCTGCCCCTGTCGCTCGACCCGTATGGGTCGGTGTTCGTGGTGTTCCGTTCGCCTGCCGAAAATCCTCCCGTGGCATCCCTGTCGCCGGGCGATACGACGCTGTTCCCGGACATCGCCTCCACCCTTGAAACCCATCTCATCGACGGCGATTGGCACGTCTCTTTTGATACGACATGGCGAGCGCCGGCACATACGACGTTCGCCCAACTGATCTCCTGGACGGAACATCCCAACCCTGACATTAAATATTATTCCGGGACAGCCGTCTACCGCAAAACCATCGACATTGCCCCGGCAATGATAACAAACCGCCGTATCCGCCTTGACCTGGGCAAAGTGCATAACATAGCCGAAGTCCGCATCAACGGACACCCTGTCGGTATATGGTGGAAAAAACCCTTTGCCGGAGACATTACCGAATGGCTGCAAGAGGGCAAAAACACCCTGGAAGTAACCATCGTAAACCTATGGCCTAACCGCCTGAT
>JAISRY010000093.1 GCA_031273385.1 Tannerellaceae bacterium
GCGCGGCAAAGAAGTTGTCGCGGTAGCCGACCACGCTTCCCAAATACTCCCGTACCAAGTCCGGATGCTGCAATACCGCTTCGCTAAACGAAGAGAAGATAATCCCTTTCTCCGCCAACTCTTCCTTTCTTGTCGTTTTCACCGATACGCTATCCACGACGGCGTCTACGGCCATCCCTGCGAGGTGTTTCCGTTCATTCAACGGAACGCCCAATTTATCGAATGTCCTCAACAGTTCGGGGTCGACGTCGTCCATGCTTTTAGGCCCCTCCCTCCTTTTTGGAGCGGCATAATAGATGATGTCCTGGTAATCTATCGGTGGAATCGTCAGGTGCGCCCAGCGGGGCATCTCCAACGTCAGCCAATGGCGGTAGGCTTTCAGGCGGAACTCCAACAACCATTCGGGTTCGCCCTTTTTGGCGGAGATGGCGCAAATCACCTCTTCGCTCAACCCCTTGCGAATGGTTTCGGTATCTATATCGGAAACGAAGCCGTACTTATAATCGCCGCCCGTTACCTCATTAATGATCTTATCTGAATCTTGCATATATTTTTGGAACAATTTCTTTTACGGAATAATAGAACCGCGACTCAACCTTGGTCTCAACCGGAATAAGCTTCGACCGGCGGTCGGCAATCTCTATCACATTCAACAGTAAACTGACAAACAGCAGCATGGCCAGCAAACCGACTACCCCGCCCGCTATATGATTGATAACGCCCAAGGGAGTGACCCCGACCAGGCGGTGCATGATTTCGCCCGTCAGGATAAAGATCCCCACAATCAGCAGGAAAGCCAGGATATAGCAGGTGATCGTCACGCCCGCTTCCGGGAACCATCCCCAAGCGACGATATGATCCCTCAGCCAACCGGCCACCTCCGAGCAAAAGTAAATACTAAGGATCAAGGCTATAAGCGAAACAACCTGCTTGATAATTCCATCAAACAGGCCTTTCACCAAACCAACCCCCGCCAGACATAGCAACGTGATGTCCAACCAGTTCATACCCATAATTATAGCGTTTTCTTCACCTCTATTTCCTCGTAAGCTTCTATCATGTCGCCCACGTGAATATCATTATATCCGGAAATATTCAATCCACATTCATACCCGAAAGAGACCTCCTTGACATCCTCCTTGAAACGCTTCAACGAACCAAGGTCGCCGGAGTGGATGACGATACCATCCCTGATCAGGCGGATCTTATTGTTCCGCTTGACCTTACCCTCTTTTACCATACAGCCGGCTACCGTGCCGACTTTCGTGATCTTGAATACTTCACGCACCTCTATAAGAGACGTCACCTCCTCTTTCACCTCAGGCGCAAGCATACCCTCCATGGCGCTTTTCACTTCCGCTATCGCATCGTATATGATCGAATAGAGGCGGATTTCGACACCCTCTTTCTCTGCCTGCCGGCGTGCCGACTGCGACGGACGTACCTGGAAACCGATAATAATGGCATTGGAAGCCGCCGCCAACACAATATCCGATTCCGATATCTGCCCTACGGCCTTATGGATGACGCTCACCTGTATCTCTTCTGTCGAAAGGCGGATCAGGGAGTCGGACAACGCTTCGACGGAGCCGTCCACGTCGCCTTTCACAATCACGTTCAGCTCCTGGAAGTTCCCTACCGCAATACGACGCCCGATATCATCCAGCGTCAGCATCTTCTGTGTGCGAAGCCCTAATTCACGCTGCAACTGTTCGCGGCGTCCGGCAATTTCGCGCGCCTCCTGATCCGATCCCAGCACATTGAACGTGTCGCCGGCCTGCGGCGCGCCGTTCAGTCCGAGGATCAATACCGGTTCGGATGGGCCGGCCTGCTCCTTACGCTGGTTACGTTCGTTAAACATCGCCTTTATGCGGCCATAATGCGTCCCGGCCAATACGACGTCTCCCGTTTTCAGGGTGCCGCTCTCTATCAGCACGGTCGAAACATATCCCCGCCCTTTATCCAAAGACGACTCGATAATGGAACCGCTGGCGCGTAAGCCGGGATTGGCTTTCAGATCCAGCATATCCGCTTCCAGCAATACTTTCTCCAACAAATCCTCAACCCCGATTCCTTTCTTGGCGGAAATCTCCTGGCTCTGGTATTTGCCTCCCCAGTCTTCCACCAGGTAGTTCATATTCGCCAACTCCTCCTTTATCTTCTCCGGATTGGCATGAGGCTTATCAATCTTGTTGATCGCAAACACGATAGGGACGCCTGCCGCCGATGCGTGGTTAATCGCCTCTACGGTCTGGGGCATCACATTATCGTCGGCGGCCACGATGATGATCGCGATATCCGTCATCTTCGCGCCACGGGCGCGCATCGCCGTAAAGGCTTCATGGCCGGGCGTATCCAGGAACGTGATCCGCCGCCCGCTGGGTAGCTTCACGTTATAGGCGCCGATATGCTGGGTAATCCCCCCGGCCTCGCCTGCGATAACGTTCGCATTACGTATATTGTCGAGCAACGACGTTTTACCATGGTCCACGTGCCCCATCACCGTTACTACCGGCGGACGGGACACCCAGTCCTCTTCATTATCTATTTCGTCCGTCTTAATGGCTTCCACCACTTCCGCGCTGACATATTCGGTTTTAAACCCGAACTCTTCCGCCACGATATTGATCGTTTCCGCATCCAGCCGTTGGTTGATAGATACCATAATACCGATGCTCATACAGGTTGCGATGACCTGCGTCACCGGGATATTCATCATGTTGGCCAGGTCGTTCGCCGTAACGAACTCCGTCAGCTTCAACACCTTGCTTTCCTGTTCTTCCCGTTCCATCAGCTCATGCTCGCGTTGCATGGCGGCGTCGCGTTTGTCGCGGCGGTATTTCGCACCCTTACTGCTCTTGCTGCTTTTATTCGTCAGGCGGGCAAGGGTCTCTTTAATCTGCTTCTGTACATCTTCTTCGCTGACTTCCGCCTTTACCGGTTTCTTCAAGCGGTGTTTGTGCGTGTTGTCGCGATGGGCGGGACGGGCAAAGTTAGTACCCGGCGTATTATTGATATCGACACGGTCTTTCTTGATGCGTTTCCGTTTTTTCTTGGCGTCCCCCTCTTCGCCGGGTTTGGGCGGCGTACCGGCTTTCACCGGCATATTGGGTTTGGCCGGCGTACCGGGTTTGGCTTGGGTACCGGGCTTCGCCGGCGTTCCGGGCTTCGCGCCCCCATCTTTCGACGCTCTATGGGGATGGGCGCCCGGCTGTCCCGGCCGGCCTGCGCCGTACCTCTCGCGTTTCTCATCCCGCTCTTTCCGGCGCTCTTCCTTCGACTTTTTCCTGGGGCGGGTAGACTGGTTGATAGCCGTAAGGTCTATCTTGCCGGTAACCCGGATATTTGATTCCAACTTCGGCGCGTTCAGGCGGAAAGGCGTACTGCCCGTCTCCTTCGCCCCCTCTGCGGTATTTTTTTCTTTCGCCTCCTTTTCCGGATGAGCGGCAGCCGAGGCCGCAGGCGTTTCCGGAGCCGCATGGCCTACAGGCGTTTCCGGCGTTTTCCGGGCGGCAGGCGCAACAGGCGTTACCGGCGTTTCCACCTCCCGGGATACGGGTGGCTTCTCTGTTTTTTTCTCTTCTTCAACAACGTTCATTTCCACTGGACTTTCTTCCTGAACCTCCTCTGTTTTTTTATGCGAAACCGTTTCCGACGGTTTTTCTTCCGGCTGTACGACGGGCGTAACGGCGGCGGCTTCTTCCGGCTGCCGTTCTACGTGCGCCGGAGGCGTTTGAACTATTTTCTTCGGTTTGTTTAACTCTATCTTACCCTTTGTCACGATCTTTGGCTTAAACTCCTCCGGAATCTCCGTCTTGATCTCCAACGGTTTCTCTTTCACCGGAGGAGGAGTAATCTCTTTCTGCACAGGCCTCGACAGGATACGCTCCCGCTCCTGAGGCGATAAATCCTTTCCGAACTCTTTTACGAGCAACGCGAATTGTTCGTCACTGATCTTCGTATTGGGATTACTCTCAACAGGATGGCCATTCTTATGCAGGAACTCCACCACAGTAGTAATTCCGACATTCAAGTCCCGTGTTACTTTTATTAATTTTATAGGCATATCAACTTTATCGTAATTCTTTATTCGTTTGTTTCTGCTTCAAACGTTTCGTCTTCAAACTCGACAGACAGGATCTTCAATACCTCGTCTACGGTTTGTTCTTCAAGGTCGGCACGTTCAATAATCTCTTCACGGCTCAACGCCAATACATTCTTCGCCGTATAACAGCCTATGTTCTTCAACGCTTCGATCACCCATGCGTCGATTTCATCGGCAAATTCATCCAGGTAAATATCCTCTTCATCGGCGCCGTCTATATCGCGGAAGACGTCAATCGCATACTCGGTCAGCATACAGGCCAGCTTGATATTCAACCCGCCCTTGCCGATCGCAAGCGACACCTCTTCGGGGCGAAGATACACCTCGGCCTTACGCTCCTCTTCGTTTACCCGTATGGAAGAGATCTTAGCCGGACTCAACGCCCGTTGAATAAACAACCCCACATTCGCCGTATAGTTGATCACGTCTATATTCTCATTCCGCAACTCGCGGACGATGCCATGGATACGCGACCCTTTCATCCCCACGCAGGCGCCCACCGGGTCAATCCGGTCGTCATACGACTCCACGGCCACTTTCGCCCTTTCGCCCGGGATACGGGCAATCGCCTTGATGGTGATCAATCCGTCATGGATTTCAGGCACCTCCAGCTCAAACAAACGTTGCAGAAACACTTTATCCGTCCGCGAAAGAAGAATCTTCGGATTATTGTTGTAATTGTCCACCCGTTGCACGACGGCGCGAACGGTTTCGCCCTTACGGTAAAAATCGGAGGGGATCTGCTCCGTCTTCGGGAGCAACAGTTCATTTCCCTCGTCGTCCAGCAGCAAAATCTCTTTCTTCCACACCTGATAGACGTCGGCGGAAATAATCTGCCCTATCCTCTCCTTATATTTGGCATACAGGTTGTCTTTCTGTAGTTCAAGGATTTTAGACGCCAATGTCTGACGGAGGTTCAGGATCGCCCGCCGGCCGAACTTGGCGAAATAGACCTCATCGGTGATCTCTTCGCCTATCTCGCTGTCCGGGTCGATCTTACGCGCTTCGGTCAGCGTAATCTGCAGGTTGGGGTCTTCCAACTCGTCATCGGCTACGGCGACACGATTTCTCCATATCTCAAAGTCACCCTTTTCCGGGTTGATAATCACGTCGTAATTTTCGTCTGTCCCGAACATCTTGGCGATCACATTGCGGAACGACTCTTCCAGCACATTGATCATTGTGTCTTTATCGATGTTCTTTAACTCCTTGAACTCCGCAAGGGTGTCAATCATACTGATTGTTTCCTCTTTCCTGGCCATATTCTTTTTTTACTTAAATCTAATCCGATATTTTGCATATTTTATTTCATCAAACGCGTATGGCTGGTCTTCCTGAACCGTGACTTTACGCTTCGCCCCGTCGGGCTTCACCTGCTTTTCGACGGTCAGTACAACCCCGCTTTCGCCGGCCGACTTCAGGATACCCGTCGTCTTCACCCCGCTTTTCAGCAATACCTCCACCTCGTTGCCGACATTCTTGAGGTACTGCCTAAGCGTCTTGAAAGGAGAAGTAACGCCGGCGGAACCCACCTCCAGCTCAAAGTCTTCGACATCGCGGTCAAGACGGCTCTCCAGATACCGGCTCAACGCCGCGCAATCATCGATCCCGACTCCCTCATCGTTGTCAATCTCCACAACGATAACGTTCCCCGGCTTCACCGCCACATCGACCAGATAACAGCCCGACGCGCCCAATCCGTCTTCTACAAGCCTGCTTACTACTTCCTTTTCAATCATACATAAAACTCCATTAGAACAAAAGAAGGGGACTACCCGCCCCCTCCTCATCTTCTCTTAACCGCCGCAAATATACAACTATTCTATGACTTTACAAAATTATACGCCCAATTTATGATTGGTGACACAAATAAGGGAAATGAATTTGACAATTTAAATATCTTTCAACGGAGAAAATGATTGCTTTATTTTGTAGCCGCCGGTTTTGTCTGAACCGAAACGTTCGATAATACCTTTAGCTTTGAGAGCTTTAATGTTGTATTCAATATTACGCTTCGTTTGTTTCATCTTATATGCGATTTCTCCCGCCGTAATTTGTGGATTTTCGGAAATAAATTTCAGAATATGTTTTTGAGTTTCGTTTACACCGAAATTCGCAGTATCGCCTTTCGGTGTATTTTCGTTTACACCGAAATTTTCAACATTGTTCTTCGGTGCATTTTCGTTTACACCGAAATTCGCAGTATCAACTATCAATTCTTCCGGAATTTCATCTCTTTTCAAAATCGTAATAAATTCCTCCCGTACAAAATCATTTTTGAACGAGATTTTATCATAACTCTGCATTGCCCGCATAAT
>JAISRY010000064.1 GCA_031273385.1 Tannerellaceae bacterium
CTATGCCTGTGGTTGTTGCTGTGTGCGATGAACCTGATGGCCCAACAATCTGCGCCGTTACCTGTCGACCCTAAAGTGCGTTACGGGAAGTTAGCCAACGGGCTGACCTATTATATTCGTCATAATGAGATGCCTAAAGAGCGGGCTGATTTTTATATCGCGCAAAATGTCGGCTCGGTGTTGGAAGAAGAGAACCAGCGCGGGTTAGCCCATTTCCTTGAACACATGGCGTTTAACGGGAGCGCCCATTTCCCCGGCAACGGCATCACGGAGTACACGGAAAGCATCGGTATGCGCATGGGGGAGAACCTGAACGCCTATACCGGTTTCGACGAGACGGTCTATATGCTGATGGACGCTCCTGTGGCCAAAGAGGGGGTTGTCGACAGCTGTTTGCTGATCCTGCACGACTGGTCGGGGTTCCTTGCGCTGACCGATTCGGCGATCGAGAAAGAGCGTAAAATCATACATGAAGAGTGGCGGACGGGGCAAAATGCGACGGCGCGGATGTGGGAGCAGCAGCTTCCGATAATATGCGCCGGTAGCCGTTATGCCAACCGGATGCCGATAGGGAGCATCGACGTGATCGACAATTTCAAGCCGGAGGAGTTGCGCGCCTATTACAGGAAATGGTATCGTCCCGATTTGCAGGCGATTATTGTAGTCGGCGACGTTGATGTCGACCAGGTGGAAGAGCGGATCAAGACACTCTTTTCCGATATCCCCGCGCCGGTGAATCCCGCTGTGCGCGAGCTATTTCCCGTCCCCGACAACGATGAGCCGCTCGTCTCCGTCGCGACCGACAGGGAGGCCTCCCGCATCGCCTTGTCCCTCTATTATAAGCATGACAAATTGTCGCGCGAAGAGCGGGGTACCATTACCGGTTTCCTCTACCATTATATCCAGAATGTGACGGCGATGATGATCAACGAGCGGTTCAACGAGATCGTCCAGAAAGCGGATCCTCCTTTTGTATATGCAGGCGCTTCGGATGGTAACTTCCTGATGACGAAGACAAAAGGGGCGTGGACGGCTGTCGCCATTGCTAAGGAGGAAAATATAGGCAATGCGCTCGATGCGTTGGTGGTGGAGATGGAGCGGATGAAGCAATTCGGCTTTACCTCTTCGGAATATGAACGGGCGCGCGCCAATATCCTGAAAGAGTATGAGTCGGCCTATAATGAGCGTGAGAACAGGAAAAACAGCGTCTACACGCGCGAATATACCGACCACTTCACGAATGGCGGCTACATCCCCGGCATTGAGACGGAATATACCATGATCAGCCAGATTGCCCCCTCTATTTCGGTTGACCAGATCAATCAGTACCTGAAGGGCATCATGGGAGAGAAAAATGTGGTTGTCGCCCTCACCGCTCCTGATAAAGAGGGGGTTGCGTATCCAACGGAACAGGAGTTGCTGGCGCGTTACGTGGCAGCCGGACAGACGGAGGTAGCGCCTTACGAGGAGACCCTCTCCGGCGAAGCGTTGATCCCCGAACTGCCGGAACCCGGTAAAATCCTGGAAACGACGGAAGACCCGTTGTTCGGCGCGACGGTTATGACGCTGGGCAACGGCGTCAAGGTGGTGCTGAAACATACTGATTTCAAGAAAGATGAGATATTGATGACGGCGACCAGCCCGGGTGGTAATTCGCTGTTTGGCGATGCGGAGGTCAGCCACCTGAAGGTGTTTAACGACGTGATCCGTATCGGGGGGCTGGGGAACTTTTCGGCCGTCGACCTGAGCAAGGTACTGGCCGGGAAAAAGGTTCAGTGCAAGGCCACGCTGGGGATGGAGAACGAGAATATGTCGGGGTCGGCTACGCCCTCCGATCTCAAAACATTGCTGGAGCTGGTCTATTTGAACTTTACGGCTCAGCGCATGGATGAGGCGGCCTATTCGTCGTATATCTCCCGCCTGAGGGCGCAATTGCAGAATGCGGCGTTGAACCCGATGTTTTCGTTTGGCGATTCGATTACCCAAACGGTGTATAACCGTGATCCGCGTGCGATCCGCGTACAGCCGGAAGATCTCGAACGGATCAGCTATCAGCGTATCATGGAGATGTTTAAGGAGCGGTTTGCCGATGCGTCGGATTTTGTTTTCACCTTTGTGGGTAACCTGGACACAGAGGAGATGCGTCCGCTGATCGAGCAATACCTGGCCACGCTTCCCTCCCTGAAACGGGTAGAGGCGGCCGATCCGGAGAATGTTCCCGCTATCCGTAAGGGGCAGCATGTCAACCGTTTCAACCGCCAGATGGAGACGCCGAAAGCCTCTGTCGTGAACCTCTATTCGGGCACGATGGACTATACGCTCGAAAACGTCATCGCCATTTCCATCCTGAAACAGGTACTGGACATTGTCTATATGGAGAAAGTACGTGAAGAACAGGGCGGTACGTATGGCGTGCAGACCTTTGCGCAGATCGCTCCCTTCCCCAAAGGACAGACCATCCTGCAACTCTATTTCGACACCGATCCGGCCAAACGGGAGGAGATGAGTACGATCGTCAGGGATGAACTGTCGCGGATTGCCGAATCAGGCCTCAGGCAGGAAGATTTCAAGAAGACAAAGGATAACCTGCAGAAGCGTCATGCTGAAAATCTGCAGGAAAACAGCTACTGGCTTGGTATGCTGGATCAATATTATTACTACAACGGCATGGATTTCCATACCCAATACCTCCCGACCCTTGAGGCTATCACGCCCGAACAGGTGCAGGCTTTCGCCGGAGCGTTTCTGGGACAGGGAAATAGCATCGAAGTAGTCATGGAACCTTGATACCGAAAGATTCATAGAAAAAAGATGAAAAAGTTAGTTGTCTTGAGTGGCGCCGGAATGAGCGCGGAGAGTGGGATATCCACTTTCCGCGATTCGGACGGGCTGTGGGAAAAGTACCGCGTGGAAGAGGTGGCCACGCCGGAAGCGTTTGCCGTCAAGCCGGAGTTGGTACTCGA
>JAISRY010000106.1 GCA_031273385.1 Tannerellaceae bacterium
TAGATAGATAGATAGATAGATAGATAGATAGATAGATAGATAGATAGATAGATAGACTCCGATTGTTAAAAATCGTTGCACCACATGGATGATAATAATCTATTCTCGTTTTAAACATATTCGTCAGAGATGAAATGCTTTTATTTCAATCTCCTATCTGTACAACAATCCAACGGGAGGAAATGTTTACCATTTTATCTGCACAGGCTCATATTTAACGTTTTTTCCGACCCTTTCTGCCGGTCTTTGCTGCATCAAAAGGCTACATGTTTTAGAAGAAAGATTCTTAAGATTTTTAAGCCTCTTAAGATTATTAAGATTCTTAAGCCCCGCAAGCGGGGGGGGGAGACTCCCATCACAACCAAGTTATGTAAAGTAGGTAAAAATTTGCGACCGTGGGGAGTTATCCGTATCTTTGCGGCGTTATAAATATGATGTTGTCAATGAAGAATATCCGCAATTTCTGTATTATCGCTCATATCGACCATGGGAAAAGTACCCTGGCAGACCGGTTGCTTGAATATACGAAGACAGTAGAGGGCAAAGATTTGCAGGAACAGGTACTGGATGATATGGACCTGGAACGTGAACGGGGAATCACGATCAAAAGCCATGCTATCCAGATGAAATATACCTATCAGGGAGAAGAATATACGCTTAACCTGATCGACACGCCGGGGCATGTCGACTTTTCGTATGAGGTGTCGCGCTCCATCGCCGCCTGCGAAGGGGCGTTGCTGATTATCGATGCGGCGCAGGGTATTCAGGCACAAACGATTTCGAACCTCTATATGGCGATCGAACATAACCTGGAGATTATTCCGGTCATCAATAAGATAGACCTACCCAGCGCGTTGCCCGACGAGGTGGAAGACCAGATCGTCGAGCTGTTGGGCTGCCGGCGGGAGGAGATTCTCCGCGCCAGCGGCAAGACCGGCGAGGGGGTGTATGAGTTGCTGGACAGGATTATCGAAAAGGTGCCATCCCCCAAAGGGGATCCCGAAGCGCCCCTGCAATGCCTGATCTTCGACTCGGTATTCAATTCGTTTCGCGGGATTATCGCCTATTTCAAGGTGGTGAACGGCGTGATCCGCAAAGGGGACAGGGTGAAGTTTATTGCGACGGAGAAAGAGTATGACGCGGACGAAGTGGGGGTGCTGAAGCTGGAGATGTCGCCCCGACAGGAGATTCGTACCGGCGACGTGGGGTATATCATTTCGGGCATTAAGACCTCGCGCGAAGTGAGGGTGGGCGATACCATCACCCATGTCAAAGGAGGCACAAAGGAGGGGATTGCCGGGTTCGAGGAGGTGAAGCCGATGGTCTTTGCGGGGGTTTACCCGATCGACAGCGAAGATTTTGAGAACCTGCGCTCGTCGCTGGAGAAGCTTCAGCTGAACGATGCCTCGCTGACCTTTCAGCCGGAGAGTTCGGTCGCTCTGGGCTTTGGCTTCCGTTGCGGTTTCCTCGGGCTGCTGCACATGGAGATTATCCAGGAGCGGTTAGACCGCGAATTTGACATGGATGTGATTACCACCGTCCCGAACGTCTCTTATAAGGTATACGACAAGAAAGGGAACTGCCGCGAGGTGCATAACCCGGGCGGATTGCCCGACCCTACGCAGATCGACCATATCGACGAGCCCTATATCCGCGCTTCGGTGATCACCAATACGGCCTATATCGGCCCTATCATGACGCTCTGCCTCGGGAAACGGGGGATACTGATCAAGCAGGAGTATATTTCGGGCGACAGGGTGGAGATCTATTACGATATCCCGTTGGGCGAGATCGTGATCGACTTTTACGATAAGCTGAAGAGCATTTCAAAGGGGTACGCCTCTTTCGACTACCATATACAGGATTTCCGCCCGGGCAAGCTGGTGAAGCTGGATATCCTCCTGAACGGCGAACCGGTGGACGCCCTGTCTACGCTGACGCATATCGACAACAGCGTGGCTTTCGGGCGCAGGATGTGCGAAAAGCTGAAAGAGCTGATCCCCCGCCAGCAGTTCGACGTGGCGATACAGGCGGCGGTCGGCTCGAAGATCATCGCCCGCGAAACGATCAAAGCCGTCCGTAAAGATGTGACGGCCAAATGCTACGGCGGGGATATCTCACGCAAGCGCAAACTGCTGGAAAAGCAGAAAGAGGGAAAGAAACGAATGAAACAGATCGGGAGCGTGGAGGTGCCGCAAAAGGCGTTCCTTGCCGTCCTGAAACTGGATTGATCCCATACCTATTTATTTATATATACACATACCGATGATGAAACGTATCACCTGCTTTATCCCTTACGGGGAGATGGGAACCGTCCTGCAGACGGTCTCCTCCCTGAGGGAATCGGAATCTGTCGGCGATATCTACCTGATGGCCGGCGACCCTCAGGCATATCCCATACTCTCCTGCCGCCTGCTCCATACCGGCGAATTGGGGGAAAGCTCGACGATCCGGCAGATAGCCGAACTGTCGATGGGCGACTACACGCTGATTTATACCGGACGGAACAAGCTTCGCCTGGGGCTGTTTGCCCTGGAGCGCATGATGCAAGTTGCCGGCGATACCGCGGCCGGGATGGTTTATGCCGACTATTTCAGGGAGAACTGCGGCGTTCGCACGGCCTGTCCGGTGATTGATTATCAGAAAGGCAGCGTGCGGGACGACTTTCACTTCGGCCCGTTGCTGCTCTACCGTACAGATGCCCTGAAAGCGGCGGCGGCGCGTATGACCGAGCCGTATCGCTTTGCCGGCCTCTACGACTTGCGGCTGAACGTTTCCGAACATCATCCGCCGGTACATATCAACGAATACCTGTATACCGAATCCAGGATGGACATCTACCTGTCCGCCGAAAGCCCTTTCGATTATGTCGACCCCAGTAACCGCGAGGCGCAGGCCGAAATGGAGAAAGCCTGTACCGCGCACCTGGAGAGAACCGGCGCATGCCTCACTTCGCCTTTCAAACCTGTCGACCTGAACGAGCGCTCTTTTCACATGGAGGCGTCGGTGATTATTCCCGTCCGCAACCGGATACGTACCATCGGCGACGCGATCCGCTCCGTGCTGGAACAGGAAACGGACTTCCCCTTTAACCTTATCCTGGTCGACAACCACTCTACGGATGGGACGACGGAAGAGATCCGGCGTCTTGCCGGCGGCGACCCGCGGGTTGTCCATATCGTCCCCGTGCGCAAGGACTTGAGTATCGGCGGTTGCTGGAATACGGGCGTCCATCATCCCGCCTGCGGGAAATTCGCCGTCCAGTTGGACAGCGACGACGTGTACAGCGGCAAAGAGGCTCTGCAGAAAATCGTACGGGCGTTCTATGAGCAGCAATGCGCTATGGTTGTCGGTACGTATAAGATCACGGATTTCAATTTCAAGAAGATTCCCCCCGGGGTGATTGACCACAGGGAGTGGACGCCGGAGAACGGGCGGAACAATGCGCTTCGCATCAACGGGCTGGGTGCGCCGCGCGCCTTTTATACGCCCCTGCTGCGCGAGCTGAAACTGCCGGATACCGGTTATGGCGAAGATTATGCGATCGGGCTGCGCATCAGCCGCGATTACCGGATCGGACGCCTTTACGACGTGCTGTACCTCTGCCGGCGATGGGAAGACAACACCGACGCCTCCCCCAGCATCGCCGAAACGAACAGCCGCAACAGCTATAAAGATAAGATAAGAACCTGGGAACTGGAAGCTCGTATACGGAGGAACGGCCAATGAAAAGAAGAACGCCAACCTCTTCGTCCAAACTGCTCGATCTGCTCCAAAGACAGTTGCAGGTATGGCCATTGCTTGAAAAGAATTATGGCGCGATGGCGGGTATGCAGGTGAAAAAGCATACGGTCGGCGGTTTCACCGTTAAAGTGCAGTACAATCCTGCGCGGTCGGTTTCTTCGTGTGCGAAGATGGACAGCCACTCCCTTCAACAAAGGCCATGCTTTTTATGCTCCGAAAACCTGCCGCCCCAGCAGGAGGCCCTTTTGTGGGGCAGATACCTCCTCTTGTGCAACCCTTACCCTATTTTTCCTCAACACTTTACACTCGCTTGGTACAAGCATATCCCGCAAAGCTTCTTCTATATTGACGATATGCTGGCGTTGGCGCGTCGCCTGGAGGGGCTTACGCTTTTTTATAACGGGCCAAAGAGCGGTGCGTCTGCCCCGGATCATCTCCATTTCCAGGCTGTCACCCGTTCGTATATGCCGGCGGATAACGAGTGGGATCGCTGCCGCCTCACGCCGGTGTACGAAAGGAATGGCGGCGCGATTTACATGCTGGCGGGCTATATCCGGAACGGTTTTATTATCAAGGCGCGAGGCCTGGCGATGGCTGGCTCCCTTTTCATGGATACATGCTTTGCGTTACCGAAAAAGGAGGATGAGTTAGAGCCGATGATGAACGTCTTCTGCCGTTACCGGGACGATGAGTGGCGGATCGTGGTGATCCCCCGTAAGGCGTACCGTCCCCGCCAATTCTTCGCCGACGACGACACCCGCCTGTTGTGCAGCCCGGGCGCCGCCGACATCGGAGGCGTTTTCGTCACCTCTCGGGAGAAAGATTTTCATGCCATCAACTCCTATACGCTCCGCGATATCTATAAACAAATCTGCTACGACGACGAGGCGATCGCAGGCATGGCGAACAAAATAAACCAGGTTTATCAAAAAGGGAAATGACGGCGATTGCGTTTAGTGCCCGCCATTGCGAGTACCCAATAAACCAGGTTTATCAAAAAGGGGAAATGACGGCGATAGCGTTGATTTACATCCGATTATAACCAAGTAGTACCCGTCATTGCGAACGCAGTGAAGCAATCCAGAGGTGCGACAAAAACCTCATTTCCACCTAATTCCCT
>JAISRY010000131.1 GCA_031273385.1 Tannerellaceae bacterium
TCATAATAACAACTAAAAAGCTATAGAACAATGGATTTAATGAAGATTGCAGAAGAGGCGTTTGCTACGAAGAATGAGCTTCCTGCATTTAAAAGTGGCGATACGATTACTGTCGCTTACCGTATTAAAGAGGGTAACAAAGAACGTATTCAGCAGTATAGGGGCGTAGTGATCCGCATATCGGGGCACGGTAACAAGAAACGTTTTACCGTTCGTAAGATATCTGAAAACGTAGGTGTAGAAAGGATATTCCCGATGGATTCGCCATTCATCGAAAGTGTCGTAATAAACAAAGTCGGTAAAGTCCGCAGAGCCAAGTTGTATTACCTGCGCGCATTGACCGGAAAGAAAGCAAGAATTAAAGAAAAGAGGGTCTAATCCCTCCCGATTCTTTTGCCATAGAGAAAGCCATCTGATTACCGGATGGCTTTTTTACTAAACGTTTAACGCTCATTAGAAAATAATAATTATGTTGAAAACTATTTTGTCCATATCGGGAAAGCCCGGATTATTTAAACTGATCTCACAGGGGAAAAACATGTTGATCGTCGAGTCGTTGACCGACCAAAAGAGAATTCCGGTTTACGCAAAAGACAAAGTCATCTCGTTAAGGGACATTGCCATTTATACCGGCGAAACGGAGGTGCCTCTGCACGAAGTATTGACTAAAGTCAAAGAAAAAGAAAACGGAGAAAAATCAGCGCTCGAACTATCTTCCGCCAAGCCGGATGATCTACGCGGCTATTTTGCAGAAATACTCCCCGACTTCGATCGCGAACGCGTCTATCCAAGCGACATCAAAAAAATACTCTCCTGGTATAACCTGCTGATCGAAACAGGCACGACGGACTTTACCCCGAAAGAGGAGGAGAAAGCCGATGAGCCATCGACGACTCCATAAATAGAAGCGGGGGGTGTTATTATATAAAATAGCGTATGATTTTTGCTTGTAAATCTGGAAAATAGTATTTATTTTGCAGTTCAAAGATTGATTATCATACGCTTATACCTTAATATAATAACACCATGGATAAGAATTACACTTTTGACGTTTCAGGCCACGTTTTCAGGCGGATATTCTCTTATACGGAGGAGGGGATTTACCATACGATGACGCTTCCGGGAGGTGCGGCAGTTATCCAACAGATGCTAAGCCACAGGGGATTAGCGGAGTATAAGGCTTTGGACGATACGTTCCGTGGCGAACACCTGGAGCTTCAACGGTTTGAAGACCGGCAGAGCAGGAAAGCCTATTATGCCATTGCCCGCAGAATCGGCATCACGCCCGGAAAAGAGATCAGCCCGCCCCCTGCCGACGCACCCTACGCCATCATCTGGGACGAGGGCTACGGCGGCATCACCCCACCCGCCGGAACACCCATACTTTGGGCGTCCAACAAGGCTTTACCCGCTGAAGAAACATTCAATACGGTTGCAGAACATTGTTTCCTGATGCTGGATGCCAATACGTTAAGAGACAACGGGGCTATGATCAACCGTCAGATTTCGTGGGAACGCACGGTGACGGAACTGATCCGGCAAATAAAAAACAACCCGCGCCTATCATACCTCGCCAAAGCGTCGCACCTGCTGATTACCTTTGCCGAAGATGGCGCAGTATATATGAAACGGGGAGGCCGTCATCCGGTTCTTGTACTGACCCATGGAGGCGGCGAAAACATCCTCCGCGAGAAGATCAAAGGGCGGATAGAGGATACGTTTGCCGTCATGGTGGCAAGCGCCGCATTGCAGTTTAGGCCGCTCGTCGAGGGGAAAGAGCCTTTTCGCGTCATGCCGGTGTTGAAAGCTGCGGAAAACCTGATGGAGGCAGGCTATTCCATCGACCGCCTTTGCCGCGGCGATTTTCTTATTCCTGATGAAAAAACGGAAACGGGGCAAACAGGTACGCCTTTCGAGATACCGGACACGCTGGGCGGCAGCGTCACCGACCCCGACTTCTGGTGTATTTCCAACAACGTAGGCAATAAACGGATTTTCGATATGGCGTGCGAATACGTCCAACAGGGCGCTAAAGCCATCGAGGGATTGCCCCGGCTGTCGTTCGGCGCACTGACGACCATCGACCGGTGGGAGATCGAATCGTATCAGAATATCCGCAACCTGATCACCGGCTATGCCTCTTCAGACAATGTACGCCCGCTTTCTATCGCGGTATTTGGCGCCCCGGGCAGCGGGAAATCGTTTGGTGTGACGCAAATCGCCCTGAATATCCTGCCGGGCAGGGTAGAGAAGCTGGAATTTAACGTGTCGCAATTTACGGGCAAAGCCGACCTTGACGCCGCTTTCCAGAAAGTACGTGATGTGACGCTGGTAGGCAAACTGCCGTTGGTCTTTTTTGACGAATTTGACTCCGACCGCGACGGTATGCCGCTGGGGTGGATCAAGAGCTTCCTTATGCCCATGCAGGATGGGAAGTTCAAGGATGATAGCGGCGAACATCCATTGGGCAAATGTATCCTTGTTTTTGCAGGTGGTACGTCGGCCAGTTTTGAAGCCTTTATCCGCCCCATGCAATCGGATGATCTGGGGTTTAAAAACATCAAAGGGCCTGATTTCGTCAGCCGTTTACGGGGAACGATCAATGTCCTGGGGCCGAACAGGGTGAACGACACGGACAACAACTATATTCTGCGCCGTGCCCTGCTGTTGCGTAGCCTCTCGGAACGTAAACTCAAGATGAAAAAAGGAGAACCCCCGATGGATAAAAACGTATTGCGGGCGATGCTCCTTGTCCCGGAATATAAGCATGGCGCACGTTCCATGGAGGCGAT
>JAISRY010000180.1 GCA_031273385.1 Tannerellaceae bacterium
CATCCCCTTTCCTCTCATCCGAAAGAGACCTAAAGCCCTCGATCCGGCCTACCCATTTCGAAAGCTACGATGAAGAAGAAAAGCCCCCCCTCATATCCGCCGACACCCTTTCCGACACCGACGAAATAAAAAGAGCCATCCTCTACTCCGAGATATTCAATAGACCCCGCTTCTGAATCAGAATTTTCAGGATTTTAGAATTTACAGAATTTTTTGCTTGTCTGAATCAGAATTTTCAGGATTAAAGAATTTACAGAATTTTGTTTATTCACTTGGTTTGATTCTGAAAATTCTAAAATTCTGTAAATTCTGATTCAGACATTGTATTAATTCTGTAAATTCTTTAATCCTGAAAATCCTGATTCAGACAGGTGAAAAATTCTGATTCAGGCAGGTGAAAAATTCTGATTCTGAGAGGGGTTGAATATTAGTTTCTGTTCCAGGCTACTCCCGCCAAAATTGATTAAGAGTCCGAGAGGAAAATCATAGGCTACAACATAATTTTTTGCTTGTGCCAAGTGCAGATCTTCAAGTTTCACAAGCGCTTTTAGCTCTACAATAACTCTGTTCTCTACCACAAAGTCAGCCCTACGCACACCCACTTCGATGCCATCGTAATAAATCGTTTGCTCTTTTTCTCTCTCAAATTGAATACCCGCCCTCTGCAACTCGATAGCAAGGCAACGCTGATAAATCACCTCCTGAAAACCATTACCAAGCGCATTATGAACTTTCATCGCACAACCAATAATCCTATACGTCAACTCATCTTTAATCATCCTGAAATCCCTTTATATGCAAGTCATCTCTTATAAATTCTGCAAATCCTAAAATCTTGAAAATTCTGATTCTGATTTTCGGCACACAAATATATCAAAAACCTTTGGTAATATCATCCTGAAAATTGGACGCATTTGACCGGAGGGGCGATTTTCATTTTAACTTGTTATAATGACGACGAATCACAATCTACTGAAAATCAAATAGTATCCGCCATTTCTCTTTTTGATAAACTCGTTTATCGGGTACTCGCAATGGCTGAGCCTGTCGAAGCCTGATATATCGTAATCCCAAGCAGAATGCCCGGAGGGCATGATTTTCATAACCGCAGGTCAACGACCTGCGGGACAATGAGGCGCACCTCCCCTCTGCCTGAAAGGCAGGACTAAAACGCAAACAATTGTCCTGCCTTTCAGGCAGTGTTAGTGTGGTTGCCATCTCCCGCAGGTCGTTGACCTGCGGTTATGAAAATCATGCCCTCCGGGCATCTGTTTGGGATTGCGTATATCAGCAGGCTTCGACAGGCTCAGACACCGCGACAATTCGAATTGAAAATCACCCCCCCCGGTCAAATGTACCCTATTATCCTGTAAATCCTTTAATCCTGAAAATCCTGATTCTGGCAGGGGACATTATTCTGAAAATTCTATAATCCTGAAAATTCTGATTCAGATAGGGAAGTGACAAAAAGACAAAAGGGGGGAAGAAATCCTGCGTTTTGACAAAGTGTCAAAAATAGACCCTCAAAAAGGCGGTTTTTTTGGCTGTAAATCTCCCTTGGGGCGAGAAAAATGGGCGAAATTGAGGGTTTTGGAATTACATTTTGTAAGCAAATTAGGCTTTTAAGCATCAAAAACGGACTAAAATGGCTTATTTCACTATTATATTTCTGCAAATTAACTGAATTTAGCATCAAAATGACATTTCGGCTTCGTCGGGAAAAAGGGAGAAAATGGGGCGTAAAAAGTGTTGATTTAACGGAATATTCTATAAGCTTAACTGATATTTGGGATTCGTCGGCGACGTTTTTAGAAATGATGCTTATGTTTTCGGAAAAAGATTGCATACTTTTCGGGAAAACATAAGCATCATTTCGGGAAAAGATGCTTATGTTTTTAGTGAACGAATGTAAATCGACCCCGAAAATAGGCATAATATTATATAAAACGGCTTTTTTGGGCCGTTTTTTCCTCCTTTTTGAGGATGTTAAAGATAGTAAAACGGCACTTTGAGTTGACAAATAGTCAAAAATTAACGTTGTTTAGCATGAAAAACAGCGAAATAGGGGGTCTGTTTTGGGGGCTGTTTTGTTTCTTTCACATTTCTATTATTCTCCTGTTGTATACAGTGTTTTGAGGGGTTTAAGGGGGTTAATTGATGCGGGCGGGGACTTTTTTTGTCGGATGTGCTTATACATTCACAATTTTTACCTAAGTTTACGGCTGAATTTCTGAAAACAAGGTATTTACACAAAAAAGACATTTTTATGGCATTAAGATTTATCACAGCTGAAGAGGCTGCTTCATTTGTACGCCACAATGACAATGTGGGGTTTAGTGGTTTCACACCTGCCGGTTGTCCGAAAGCCGTTCCTGCGGCAATCGCAAAAAGGGCGAGGGAAGAACATGAAAAAGGCAATCCATTTCAGATCGGCATGTTTACCGGCGCCTCTACAGGCGATAAACTCGACGGTGAACTATCCAGAGCCAAGGCTATCAAATTCCGTACGCCTTACCAGTCGAACAAAGACCTGCGCGCATTGCTCAACGCACGTGAGACGCACTATTTCGATCTGCATCTATCCGAGTTGGCGCAGTACCTGCGTTACGGCTTTCTCGGTAAGGTGGACGTTGCCGTTATCGAGGCCGCCGACGTGACGGAAGACGGCGAGATCATACCGACAGCCGCCGTAGGTATTACGCCTACAATCTGCCGGTTAGCCGACCGTATCATCGTTGAATTGAACAAGCGTCACCCGAAAGAGATCAGGGGGATGCATGATATTTACGAACCGCTTGACCCGCCTTTCCGCAGGGAGATACCGGTCTATTCGCCGTCCGACCGCATCGGGGTGCCGTATGTCAAGGTGCCGGTGGAGAAGATTGTCGGCGTGGTCGTGACGGAGGAAGAAAATGATGGGGGCGACTTCACGCCGTTGGACGACACGACCCTCTCCATCGGACGGAACGTGGCGGCTTTCCTTGTCAGCGAGGTAAAGGCGGGGCGTATACCGGAAGCGTTCCCCCCGTTGCAGAGCGGGGTAGGCAACGTCGCCAACGCGGTGTTGGGCTGTATGGGTGAAAACCAGGAGATTCCGGCGTTCAACGTCTATACGGAGGTGATCCAGGATGCCGTGATCAAACTCATGAAAGAGGGGCGTATCAAATTTGTCAGCGGTTGCTCCCTGACGGTCAGCAACAGTGTACTTCACGACATCTACGCGAACCTGGACTTCTTCAAAGACAAGCTGTTGCTTCGTCCGCAGGAGATATCCAACAATCCGGAAATCGCCCGCCGCATGGGGTTGATCGCCATTAATACCGCTCTGGAGGCGGATATTTTCGGCAACATCAATTCTACGCACGTTTCCGGCACCCGTATGATGAATGGCATTGGCGGATCGGGGGACTTTACCCGTGCGGCAAGGCTGTCGATCTTCACCACCCCGTCCACCGCTAAGGAGGGGAAGATCAGCGCCTTTGTCCCGATGGTATCCCACCTGGATCACAGCGAACACTCGGTAAAAGTCATCATCACCGAACACGGCGTAGCCGATTTGCGCGGCCAATCCCCCGTACAACGGGCGCACACCATCATCGAGAACTGCGTCCATCCCGACTACCGGCCTTTGCTGACTCAATACCTGGAAATGGGCATCAAAGGCCAGACCCCTCAAAACCTGAAATGCTGCTTCGCATTCCACCAAGAACTTGCAGCAAGCGGCGACATGCGCAATACCGACTGGAGCAAATACAACCGGTAACCGTTTAAAAAAAAGAAAGCGGGAGAAACGGAATCTATACCCGTTTTTCCCGCTTGATTGTCAGGATAATGCTATGGAAGAGGTACATAAAAACGTGGGACAATATTTTCCTTTTTGCTTCCGAGGCCTTCACATACCTGCCATCAAAAATATAGCGCCCATAAATGTGTTGTCCCTGTGCCCTCTACAGGGAAACACCTTTCGGTGTGATGGATCATGGCGCAACGGGAATTATCATTTTGTCATTTTGACGCCGGTTTTTTCTTGCGAAAGGGCGATTTGACAAAATGATAGTTTTACCACTCCTAAACTCTCTGAGAATCGGCTGTATCGTACCGCGGGACGAGCCGCTTCCAAATATGGCGGAAAAACGGGGGTTAAGGGAATAGGTTTTGCCGACATATATGAATGATTATCAGGCGAAAAAGCGTGCATTTTACCCCTTTAAAGTTGAGTGGCGTTTTGGAGCGGTTTTGGCGTTAAATTTTGTCATTTTAATCTTTGTAAACGCGCGTTTAAGGCTTGTTGACAAAACATCCGAAGCTCTCCGGAAAATCATCTGGATGATGTCCGGACATCATCTGAAACACTTCAGAAATCATCAAGATGATGTCGGAACATCTCCCAGATGATTCCGAACATTTTTTTGAGAATCGTTGTCATTTCGCCCGAAATGGCGGAATGTCCCTCCAAAAATAGAGAAAAATCCGACAAAATGCAAAAAATACGCCTCTGCTGAAAAAGCCATTTTCTTTACAAAATGTCAGGAAAAGGCCGTTTTCGGTGACTATTTGTATTTTCAAAATGGCGGAATCACGTCATCCCCATCCGCGTTGTCGGTAATGAATATGAACCTCATTTTCAACATATTCCCTCAACACGCACACACGGTTACCGCTGTTCACTATTCACTATTCGTTGTTCACTATTCACTGAAATGTTGTTCACTGAAATGTTGTTCACTGTCGAGAAGTTTCTTTTTTCTTCGATGATGTAGTCGGGGCGGGCTTTTATTTCGTCGAAGAGGATGCCGATGTATTGGCCCAGGACGCCGGTGGTGATCAGTTGGACGCCGCCGAAGAAGATGATCGTCGTGATGATGGATGTCCAGCCTGATTCGGCGTTGCTGAAGCCGTAGAGTTTACCCAGCGTCGTCCATATTCCCAGAACCAGGCCGATCAGGACGGTGAAGAAGCCCAGTCCCATCACCATTTTCAGCGGTTTTGTCGAGAAATAGAGTAGCGCGTTGGATGCGAATTTCAACATCTTGCGAAGCGGGTATTTTGTTTCGCCGGCTATGCGGGCTTCGCGTTCGTAATAGAACGGCACCTGTTTGAAGCCGACCCAGCTGATCAGGCCGCGGATGTATTTGCCCCGCTCTTTCAGGCGGTCAAATTCGGCCATGACCTTTCGGTCTATCAGGCGGAAGTCGCCGGTGTCTAACGGGATATCCACTTCGCACATGGCGTTCATCAGGCGATAGAACAGCTTCGACGACAGCTTTTTAAACATCCCCTCGCCATTGCGCGATTTGCGTACGCAATAGACGACGTTGGCCTTTTCCGCCTCTTGCCGCATCAGCATGTGGGGGATCAGTTCGGGGGGGTCTTGCATGTCGGCGTCCAGGATGATGGCCAGGTCGGTATCACAGTGGTTGATACCTGCCGTTACCGCCGACTGGTGGCCGAAGTTACGGGACAAGTGGATGACTTTTACCTGTGGGTCGGTAAGGGCTATTTCGTTCAGCAGCGTACGGGTCATGTCGCTGCTGCCGTCGTTGATATAGATGATTCCTGCCGGGTTAGCCAGTGTTTGCAGGGCTTGCTTTGTGCGGCGGTAGGATTCTTCAATAACAGACTCTTCGTTATAACAGGGAACGATAACAGAAAGGCTTTTCATTGTTTATTAGATATCTTATGTTTTGAAAGTAAAATATTTATTCATTAAAAAGTTAATCACCGTATAAAAGGCCATCGCAATCAATTGATTGTAATAAGGGTCAATAGACAAATACCTGTTCAGGCAGATCAGCAGCAACAACTGGAGCAGGTAGCAGATGCCGAAAACGACGCCGAAGCGCATGGCGCTGCCTATCCATCCTGCCGAGCTTTTGAATGTCCATTGTTTGTTCCATATAAAGCTGTTCAACACGCCGAAGGCATACCCCACGATATTGGAGGGGATAGGCGACACATCGGCCTTTTTCATCATCACCCATATAATGGCGGCGGTAATCAACGTATTGGCCGCCCCTACTATGCCATACTTAATGACTTGTTTTATGGTTTCCATATTTCTCGTTTATAATCTTTGCTATTTCATCGGCTGAGGGTTCTTTGACATTTGTGATCGTATAGATGCCCGAAAGGAAATTGCCATACTGGTTACATTCCAGGATGACGTTCTCCACCATGGCTTTCAGGTCGGTGGAAATCGGTGCGAGGAAGATGAGTTCGACATAGACGTCTTCGATGGAGAGGCGTTCGATCTCGCAGCCGGCTTTGGAGAGGTAAAAGGCAAATTCGCGTTCGATCACCTGCCGCTCGTAGTCCTGGAACGGCCTGTACTCCGTAGCGAGGATCAGCGTATAGAAACGCAACCGCTCTCCCTTGCCGCCCAATCCTGTGGAGATATAGACCTGCTTCTCTTCCAGCAGCTCCGACTCGAGCGATATGCGGCTTTCCATCAGCGCCATAGATGCCCAGTCCGTCACGTCCGGATCGGCATGCCGCACATAGTTTTCCAGCACACGGTAGGCCCTGATTTCGTTGGATGAAGCTAACGCGGAGAGCGCCATTTTCTTATGCTCCACCGTGGTCTTTTCGTCCGAGAGCGTACGGGTGTAGAACTCATATTTATCGTCCGTCATTTTCATCTTACCCTTACGTATCCGCTCCGAACATTTGAAATATTCCATCTGTAGCTCCATCGGCACACGCTGCTCGAGTATGTGAAAACGTCCGTTTATTTTATCAAATGACTCTCTAAAACGCTCAAATACATCACTGTTATCATTCATAGACTCGTCCCTTCTCTGCTTTCTAATGGAACAAAGTTACGTTATTTTTCGAGATATCAGCAATCGTTTGCCAACAATTCAAGCAGCATCAGGAGCGCCGTACCGGATGCGCGGGCGATATTCATTTCGCGGACGGCGCTGAAACGGTAGCATCGGGAGATTACCCGGCCGTTCCATGCGGCGGCGATCCATACCGTCCCCACGGGTTTTTCCGGCGTACCGCCGTCCGGCCCGGCAATGCCCGACGTGGCGACGGCGCAGTCGCAGCCCAACGCCCGTATAGCGCCCAGCGCCATCTGTTCGACTACCGCTTGGCTGACGGCGCCGTACCTCTCGAGGGCCTCTTCCGGCACACCCAACAGGCGGCGTTTCACCTCATTGTCGTAGGCGACGATGCCGCCCGTAAAATAGCGGGAGCTGCCGGCGACGGAGGTGATCATGCCGGCGATGCGTCCTCCGGTACAGCTTTCGGCGGTTCCCATACGCAGCTTTCGGCGGAGAAGCGCTTGGCCGACCTGCTCTTCCGGCGCCCCCTCCTCTTCGGAAAGGATATGCCCCTCGAGGAGGCGGTGCAGCTTCTCCCGTTGTTCGGCGATCGCTTTCTCCGCCTCCGGCTCATCGCCGGTATAGGCCGACAGGCGCAGGCGGATCAGCCCCGGCTCGGGCAGGTAGGCCAGTTTCATAAAGGGGGGAAGCTCCTCTTCAAAGGCGGTGAGGGCGATCGCCAGGGCGGATTCGGAGTAGCCGCCGACCCATGTCGTCCGGTGGCGGATAGCGAGATCCCGTCCGTACCGCTGTTTCAGGCGGGGGAGTACTTCGTGCTTCATCAGCCATTTCATTTCGGACGGTACGCCGGGCATGGAGACCAGGACGTTCCCCTCCCGTTCAAACCAGGTACAGGGCGCCGTCCCCGCCCTGTTTTGGATCACCGTGCAGGCATCGGGCACCATGGCCTGATCCCTGGTCAGGCGGTTCATGGCGCGCCCGGAGGCTTGGAAGAGGCCGGCGATGTTGTCGTAGGCCGCTTGCGAGAAATGCAGCCCGCAGTCGAAGTAGCGGCAGAGCGCCCTTAGCGTGATGTCGTCTTTGGTCGGGCCGAGGCCGCCGGTCAGCAGGACGATCCCGCCGCCGGTGCGGTGCATGGCGTTGTCGATGGCTTCGAGGATGTCGCTTTCGGTATCGCCGACGGTTGTCCGCCAGGTTGTGCGGAAGCCTTCGCGTTCCAACTGCTCGCCCATCCATGCCGAGTTGGTGTCTATCACCTGCCCGATCAGCAGTTCGTCGCCTATTGTGATGATATGTACATCCATAGCTTTCAGATAACGGCCCTGGAGAAGGGGACGGCATCCATCGTGCAGAACGCCCCGTCAAGGTATTTATAATACCCGCAAATGGCGACCATCGCCGCATTGTCGGTGGTAAAGGCAAAGGGGGGGATGTGTATGTTCCATCCGTAGCGTTTGGCATGTTCGTCGAACGCCTCGCGCAAGCCGGTATTGGCCGATACGCCGCCGGCGAGGGCGACCTCTTTTATCTTCAGCTCTTTTGCCGCCTTACGCAGCTTATCCATCAGGATATCGACGACGGTCGCCTGCAGGGAGGCGCAGAGGTCGGCCTTGTTCTTTTCGATAAAGCCGGGGTCTTCCTTCAGGCGGTCGCGCAGGGTGTAGAGGAAAGAGGTCTTCAGTCCGCTGAAGCTGTAGTTATAGCCGGGGATATGGGGTTTGCTGAACGTAAAGGCCTTGGGATTCCCCTCGTTGGCCAGCCTGTTCACTAAGGGGCCTCCCGGATAGCCCAGCCCCATGACCTTGGCGCATTTGTCGAACGCCTCCCCCGCCGCATCGTCTATCGTCTGCCCGACGACCGTCATGTCGCGGTAGCCGTCGACCCGTATGATCTGCGAGTTCCCTCCCGAGACGAGCAGGCATAGAAAGGGGAACGACGGTTGCCGCGTCGCCTCGGGCGCCTGTTTGATGAAATGCGCCAATACATGCGCCTGCAGGTGGTTGACGTCGATCATCGGGATACCCAGCGCGGCGGATAGCCCCTTGGCAAAGGATGTCCCGACAAGCAGGGAGCCCATCAAGCCCGGCCCGCGCGTAAAGGCGACGGCATCTAACGCCCCCTTGCCTATGCCGGCCTCTTTCAACGCCCTGTCCACCACCGGGACGATATGCTGTTGGTGCGCCCTTGACGCCAGCTCCGGCACCACGCCCCCGTATGCCTCATGCACCGCCTGCGCCGCGATGATATTCGACAGCACGACGCCGTCGCGGATCACCGCCGCCGACGTATCGTCGCAGGATGATTCAATTCCCAATATCGTTACACTCATTGACTAATCTGTTTTTTTTCTGCAAAATAACGAAATCTCTGCTGATAAAGTTGTAGTTTTGCCTGTAAAAAAACAGCGTAAAGAGATCAAAGGGTTAAAATACATAGTCGTCGCATTGTTTTGCCTGTTCTGGGTAACGTATGCCATTCCCACGATTCTGCTGAGCATTCCGTCCGTTGAGCGGAAAGTGGCGGAGGTGGCGACAAGGGAGTTGTCCAATAGGCTGGGCGTGGAGGTCAGGATAGGGAAAGTGGCCATAGAATGGTTCAACCACCTGGCATTGAACGACCTTTACCTGGAGGATGAGAACGGCGACATACTGTTTGAGGCGAATCACGTCGTCGCCGGCTTTAAGCCCTTTCCCCTGCTCAGGGGGAAGTTCGTCTTTACGACCGTCCGGCTGTTCGGCTTCTCGCTTCACCTGAAGAAGAACCCCCTTGACGGCCGGCTGAACCTCCAGTTCGTGATCGACGCCTTTGCCGGCAGGGATACGCTGAAACAATCCCCCGATATCGACCTGCGCTTCAATTCCATCCTGGTCAGAAAGGGGAACGTGCGGTATGATGTGCCCGGCGGGGAGCCTACCCCCGGAAAGTTCGACCCCAAACATGTCGATATCCGCAATATCAGCGCAAAGATAGCGCTCAAGACCTTTACCAACGACAGCCTGAACGCCCAGATCAGGAAGCTGAGCTTCGAAGAGCGTTCCGGCATCGCGCTCGCCAAGCTGTCCGCCGACATCGCCGGCAACCGCGACAGCGCCTTTGTCCGGGATATCGAGCTGAAGCTGCAACAGACGGACTTCAGGATCGACCGTGCAGGCATCGGCCTCGGCAATGTCGCCAGCCTCGACGACCTGCTGGACAGTGCGCCCGTGACGCTCGACATCGCCCCGTCGCGGATCTATCCGAAGGAGCTGTCCCCCTTTGTCCCGGCGTTCAGCCATTTTACGGATGACGTCGAACTGTCGGCGGAGGCCTCCGGATACATCAACGATATGACGCTGAAACGGCTGACGCTGACCTACAGCGATAAGATGCAGTTTACCGGCAGCATGTCGCTAAAGGGGATCACCCGTCCCGAAGAGGCCTACCTACTCGGGCAGGTCAACCGGATGCATATCACCGCCGAGGGGTTGAGCGGCCTCGTCAATAACTTCAGCAAAGACCCCGTCGTCTTGCCCCGGGCGGTCAGGCGGTTGGGCGCCGTCGACTTTACGGGCGAGATATCCGGCTTCTTCGACAACCTCGTGGCCTACGGTAAACTCTCGTCGTCCATCGGCGCTATTGAGACGGATTTGATCTTCGGGAGCAACAGGGAGAAAAACATCGCCGCCTACCTCAGCGGGCGGATATTCTCCACCGAACTGCTGGTCAGCGAGCTGTTCGAAGAGGATAACCCGTATGGCGTCGCCCGCTTCGACATCTCGATCGACGCGCAACGTCCGGTAGGCGGACACTTCTCCGGCAACATAAAAGCGCTCGTCAATGAGCTGGATTACCGGAACTACCGCTATGAGAATATCCGCCTGACGGGGCGTTTCCAACGAAACGGCTTCGATGGCGTGGCGGAGGTCGACGACCCCAACGGCCTCCTGTATGCCGAGGGGATGTTCCGCAACGACGGGAAGAACTCCATCGTCAACTGCACCGCCCGCCTCGAGCATTTCCGCCCCGACAACCTGAACCTCACCGACCGCTACGATTCGCCGGAGATCTCCGCTTCGCTGACCGCCGACTTCACCGGCAATACGATCGACAATATCGAGGGGAGCCTGGTGATCGACAGCCTGGACGTGAAGACGGCGCCCGCCTCTTTCTTCCTCAAACGGTTCAAGGCGGAAGCGTCGGGGGATGCCCTGAACCGGCAGCTGACCATCCGTTCCGACATCATGAACGGGGAGCTGACAGGCGCCTTTTCGTTCTCCACATTAGTCCCCGGCATCCTCAATACGTGCCGGGAATATGTGCCGGCGCTGATCAATCAAAAGATGGCCGGAAAGGGGGAAACAAAGGAGAATAACTTCTCCCTCTTGCTGACCGTAGAAAATACCGAAGCGGTCTCCAATACCCTCAAGTCGCCCTTTGCCATCGTAGAGCGGAGCCGTATCACAGGGCATTACAACAACCAGTTCAACAAGTTCCGCCTCGAGGCTTTCCTCCCGAAGTTCAAACTGGGGCAGACCATGGTCGAATCGTGCTACCTGATGTGTGAGAATCCGTTGAACGAAATAGATGTGCATCTCAGGGCGACAAACTACAGCCGGAAAGGGGTGCGCAACTATGTCGACTTCAAGGCCGACGCGAAAGAGAACCTGGTGAATACCCTCCTGACCTGGGCGAACAACCAGGAGCGCCTCTTCAAAGCCGACCTCGCCTCTTCCATCCTTTTTGTGGAAGAAGAGAACGAAAAAGGCGAGATGGGGCTGCGCACGGAGATTACCCTCGCCCGGAGTCCGGTCGTCATCAACGACACCCTCTGGCATGTCGAAGAGACGGGCATAACGGTGGAGAACGGGAGGATCAACGTCAGCAACTTCTTTTTCTCGCACGATGCGGAATACCTCCGGCTGGACGGGACGGTCTCCCGCCATCCCGAAGATACGCTATGGCTCGACATGAACCGGATGGAGCTCAGCTACATCTTCAATACCCTGAATATCCCCGCGCTCCAGTTTGGAGGAAAGGCCACCGGCACGTTCAACATGAACGACCTGTATGGGAAGCGGAGCCTGAATACCCTGTTGGAAATAGAAGACTTCTCGTTCAACCAGGTCACGCTGGGGCAACTAAACCTCTTCAGCGAATGGGACGATACGGAGCAGGGGATCTTCATGAAAGGGAATATCTACAAGAACGACAGCACATGGACAGGCGTCGACGGCTATATCTTCCCCGTCGGGAAGCATGCAGGGCTATCCCTGCTGTTCGAGGCCAACGAGATCGACGCCCGCTTCCTCCAGCCCTTCCTTGCCAAGACGGCCAAAGGCCTGAAGGGATATGCCACCGGCCATATCCGGCTCTACGGGTCGTTTAAGGATCTCGACCTGGAGGGGCAGGCCTTTGTCAGGGATGGAGGCATGGGCGTGGAGTTCCTCAATACCTATTACACGTTTTCGGACTCCATCTACCTGGAACCCGGAAATATCCAGGTGAAAAACGCCACCGTATACGACATGTTCGGCAATACGGGGAGGCTGAGCCTCGCACTCCGCCACCGCCATTTCCGCGACGTCGATTACCAGGTCGAAGTACAGGCCGGCAATATGCTGGTCTATGACGCCACCAAACGGCAAAACCCGTTGATATACGGAACGGTATACGGCAGCGGAACCTCCCGCATAAGGGGAAACGAACGGGTGATGAACCTGGATATCAGCCTGCGTACCGAACCCAAGACCGCCCTGTCGCTGAACCTGATGAACGGCTCTTCCGCCGCGGAATACGACTTTATTACGTTCGTCGACAAAAACAAACCTGAAGCCCCGCCGGATTCGTCCGCCCGGCAAACCGCCCAGTCCCTCCCCCCGCCCGATGACGAAGAGACGGAGATGCGCATGAACTTCCTGATCGACGTCACGCCCGACGCCACGATCGAGCTGGTCATGGATCCCGTTTCGGGCGACAAGATCAAAGGATACGGCACGGGAAGCCTGCAACTGGAATACGGGACGAAAAGCGACCTCAAGATGTACGGCGGTTTCAATATCCTGAGCGGGGCGTACAATTTCAGCCTGCAACAGCTGATCTACAAAGACTTTAAGATCAGGGAGGGAAGCGTGGTCAACTTCCGCGGCAACCCCTACAACGCCGAGCTCGACATCGACGCCGCCTACAGCGTGACGGCAAACATCGGCGATCTGGACCAGGCGCTGATCAGCGAAAGCGCCCGCACCAACATACCGGTCAACTGCATCCTCCACCTCGACGGGGCGCTCAACAACCCAAGCATCTCGTTCGACCTCGAACTGCCCGGCTCGAACGAAGAGCTGGAACGGAAAGTAAAAAGCTATGTCGATACCGAAGACATGATGACGCGTCAGATCGTCTACCTGCTGGTGTTGAACAAGTTTTATACCGCCGACCTGACGGGCAACACCCGTTCCAACGAGTTCGGCGCCGTCGCCTCATCCGCCATATCTTCGCAGATCTCCAGCATATTGAGCAGCATCACCGACAAAGTACAGCTCGGCACCAATATCCGCACCAGCCAGGACGGCTTCTACGATACGGAGGTGGAGATGCTTCTCTCCAGCCAGCTGTTGGACAACCGCCTGATCTTTAACGGCAATTTCGGCTACAAGAACAACCCGACGCAAAAGAACAT